>CANQDB010000100.1 GCA_947591175.1 uncultured Bacilli bacterium | reverse complement strand
ATATTTTATTTGATTTTTACCAGACTTAGCAATAAAAACTTTTTCCTTAGGCAAATCCACTTTAATAAAATCTAACACAATATTATCATACCTTTCTTATGTATATTATTATAGCATAATATACAATAAAAAGCAACAAAAAAAGATAAATTTTTTATCTAAATCTATCTTTTTTTTACTTAATATTATTATTTGCTATTTTTTAGCTGTGAATAGTAACGAGAAAAGCGATAAAAAACTGGAGAGAATTAGGCTTACGAAAGAAATCGTATATTAGAATAGAAATGCCAATAAAAATCGAAGACCCTCAATTAGATAGAAAGATTTCGTCATTACCAGGGAATCAATTGCTAGAGATGTATTCGGAAATATATAGTATTTTAAATGTTGAGGCATTAGAAAAAATGGCTAAAAAATATAAAGAAAAACAAACAAATTAATTATATAAAAAACTTAAAAAATTATAAAATAAAAGCAGTGTGAATTTCTCCACTGTTTTTATGTTGACACTTAAGTGAAAACTTTACACAAAATATACAATTGTTATCTTGTAAATTTTACGTTTTTATAATACATTATAATTGAACAAGGTAAACATGTAAACAACAAGTACCTTAAGAGTAGGGAGAGAAGAAATATGCAAAAAATAGGTCGAGTAATACTTTGTCTTTTATTAATTGGGACACTTGTTTTTGATTTTAATTATTCTAATAGTGTGTATGCTCAAAAAAATGATGAGTCCTACGTTTATTTATCGGATTTATGGAATACTCCACATCTTTTAGAAAAAAAGAGTGGTTGGAATGATGCAAGAGCCTTAAAAGTAAATGAAAATGAACCTGGTAAATTGATTTCTTTACTTGTGGGTGGCGAGCAGGTCTATTTTTTGAATGGAATATTTGCTCATGCGACAAGTACGGTTATTTTTGATATCAGTGAATATACTCAAAAAGGTTTCGATATCTTCTCAACTTATTTAGGAGTAGATACCTATGCTTCCTCTAATGGTAATGGTGTAAAGTTTACAATTTCGCTTTCTAAAGATAATAAAAATTGGGAAGAAAAAGAAACAACTGGCACTATGCGAGGAATAACAGAAGCTAAACCGGTATCAATTAATATCGAAGGATATAATTATATAAAATTGTATGCTACGGATTTAGGAAGTAATAGCTCTGATCACTCGGTGTACGCAGATCCAATTATTTATGATTCAACAAAATACGAACCAAGAGCCAAAGAAGTTGATTTTATTAAGACTTTGTCAGAATATGATACTGAATTAAAGAATCATTCTTATGATGAAATAATTTCTCAAGACGATTTAGAGTTAATGTTACTTCAAAGAACGCTAGTAAGTCGTGTGGGTTATCAAATACTTCAAGCCTATACCGCTAGTAGTGAAGAAAGCGAAGAAACTATCAAGTGGTTATTTCAAAATAAAGATGTCTTAAAAGAATACATTATGGGTGGAGAACCTCTTGGTAATTACATTAATTCGTTTAAAGTGCTATCTAGACTATATCATACGTATTCTAGTGATTTAAAAGGTGAACATAAGGAAACTTTCCTTAAAATGATGTTAGCAATTTCGTTAACACACTCTAGTAATGTAGCTTTCTGGGTTTCAGGAGAACATAACGAATTAGTATTGTCTGACCCTGTTGCAAGATATAAAGTTATAAAACAACTTTATACAAAAACAGGGCTTCCAGATGATTATCAACCTGATTTCGATACCGAAAAGTTTGAATCTCTAACAGTTGAAGAGATGCGTTGGGTTGTAGATAGTCGGTTAAGTGATGAAGAGATGCCATGGTTAAACTGGTATAGTAGTAAAATTCAAAAAGAACCTACTAAATACGATGGACGTAATAGTGATCATACGGCCATGAACCCATATACTTATATTCAATATGCCGATGGCTGGAATTACTATGACGAAGGTTATTATCAACTTGATTCTAGATATTGTGCGACAAACTATTTAAATAAAAATCAAACTGGATATACTAGAGGTTTAAGTTGTAATACCGAATATCAATTAGAAAAATGGGGTGTTGGTACTACTTCGACAGCGAAACCAAGACTATGGATTATTTGGGAAGAAGATGGAGTATGTGGGTCTCTATCAAAAACTGGTGAGAATCTAAATGGTGTACGAGGAATTCCAGCAGCGGTTACTAGACAACCAGGACATGCAGCATACTTATATATGACTAAAACCAAGAATGAAGATGGTACATATACAACTCGTTGGGATATCGGTAACAATGTTTCTGGTTGGGGACAATCTAGTGGTACAGAAAAAGGTGAAAGACTTCTTCTAAACTGGGGAACGACAACTAATAGTTATGCATCACACTTTAATAGTAGTTACGTTCTTTTAGCCCAAAGAGCAATCGATGATTTTGAAACTTATGAAAAGTCTTTAGAGTATAGTCTTATTGCCGATATTTATGAGACTGATTTAACAAAACAAAGAGAATTATATAGAACTATCGTCGGTACGCAAGATCAAAGTGAGATTAATAAGGCAACTCTTTCTAAAAAGAATACTGGTGGACTTCAAACATTTAACTTAGATGGTTGGTATGGTTTAATTAATACTTATTTAAATGATGAAAGTAAGACTTCAAATGATTACTATAAGTTAAGTTATGAGATCATTGCTAATCTAAAAGAATTCCCACTTCCAATGTACGATATGTTAAGACTTATTGAACCCAAGTTAACAGATACTGATGTAATGATGGTCGATTTGAATTTATCGAATACTTTAACGGAGTTAGCAAATCTTAAGAATAGTGGTTACTTACAAGAGGGAGCCATTAAAGAAGTTGCTAAGTATTTGTTAGGTCAACAAGATAAGCCTGTTACTTTCTCATTTAGTGGCGAAAACAAGAATAAAATTATGTTATCTTCGTCTCAACCATTCGAATATTCGCTCGATTATTCTTATAACGTCGAAAGTGGTGAAGTAAGTGCAACTTGGACAAAGGTGACGGCAAGTGATAGTGTAGATATTTCAAATAGGTTAGATGTAATTAATGAAACAAACGATATCGTAGTTCATATTTTAAGTGATTTAGATCAAACTCCAACAAGTAATAGTGTAACGATTATCGATGTCCAAAGAGGTAATGCTCCAACAGGTTTATATGCAAACGAACTTGAAAACAAGATAATGGGTTGGACGGATACGATGGAATGGAAGATTTTAGGTGATGACGGAAGTAATTGGACATCTTTCACGGAACAACTTCCTGATTTATCAGGTTTAAAAGATGTGGCTATTAGAGAAGGAGCACACGATAGTTATCTTCCAAGTAAAGAGGTAAACTTTACGTTTGAAGTTGACCCAGAAGAAAATATAGAAAAGAGTTATATTTCAATTGATAGAATAAAGGCTACCGCTTCATCACGTCAAAAAGCCGCTGAACACGAAAGTAAAGCAATAGATGGTAATGCAAATACTTATTGGCATAATTTATGGGATCACTCTGATACAGCCAAATGGATTCAACTTGAAGTGGTTGATGGCCCTATTAAGTTATCGAAAATCGAATATATGCCAAGACAAGATAGTGGTGTTAACGGAATATTCAAGAAAGTTAAAGTCGAAGTAAGTTTGACAGGTGAAGAAGATGATTGGACAGTAGTTACCGATAATATCGTTTGGCCAAGTGATAAGAATACTAAGACGTACGACTTAGAAACTCCAGTTTTGGCTAAGTATGTAAAACTTACAGCTTTGGAATCTGAAGGTAATTTTGCTTCTGCTTCGATGATTAATTTGTTCGAAGATAAGACAATTGATCCAATTTCTGTTAATGATTTAACAGTAGACTTTACGGACACTTTTGTTTATGATGGTACTTCTAAAACTCCAGTAGTAACAGTGTTTGATGGTGATAAAGAACTTGTTTTAGGACAAGATTACACTATTGAGTATAGAAATAATGTTAACGTTGGTACAGCAAGTATTATTTTAAAAGGTCTCGGTATCTATGAAGGTGAAAAAGTATTTGAGTTTTCGATAGTTGAACCTATTACAGAGGATAATGAAAGTGTAGATAGTACTATAGATCAAGCGGAGTCTAGTAATAATAGTTATTCTAAATCTTTCGAAGCAGCAAATAGTTCATCGGAAGAAGAAAATGAAACTGTAGAAGATAATTCTACTTCCAACGAATCTACTAAACAGGATGAAGATAAAATTCAAGAGGGTAGTTCTATAGGTGAAACTTCAAAAACTGATACTCCTTCAAATGAAGAAAATGTGACATCTAATGAGACACCAAAAGCAACTGATAATAGTACTGATAACGAAGAGGGTAACAACATCTGGTTAATTGTTCTTGGAACAGTTGCAGTCCTCGGTGGAGTTTGCCTAGTTGGTATCATGATTAAAAGAAGTAGGTAATTATTAAAATAAGAATTCACATTAAAGTGTGAGTTCTTTTGTGTATTGAGGTGGATTATAGAAAAATATTAAAAAATAAAGACAATTTATGAGAATTTTGATACAATTGAATTGGTGAATAGTACATGACCATTCAGATTGGAAACATTAAGACAAATTACATACAATATGGTGAAGGGCAAGATATCGTCTTACTTCATGGCTGGGGACAAAATATCGAAATGATGAAACCTTTAGGGGATAAACTCGTAGATTATCGGATTACAATTTTGGATTTACCAGGTTTTGGTTTTACCGAAGAACCGAAGGATATATGGACTGTTAAAGATTATGCTGCATTTTTAGATGAATTTTTAAAATTAGTGAACGTAAAAAAACCTATT
>CANQDB010000099.1 GCA_947591175.1 uncultured Bacilli bacterium | reverse complement strand
AAGTGGCGTCGGCTCATTTAGAAGGAAATACACCGAGCGTCATTATCGAACTTGAAATCCTCGATGCCTATAATCTAGGTCAACTAATTTACTTCTACTTTGTAGCGGCCGCGATCGGAGGATACCTTCTAGAAGTAAATCCCTTCGACCAACCAGGAGTTGAACGCTATAAAGAAAAAGTTAATGAACTATTCGAGTAATTCGCCAAATTCGGAAGTAAAATAGCGCCAAACTCGGAAGTAAAATCGGTCCAAATTCGGAAGTGAGACCGGTTTTTCCTTGTAATCATACGGTTTTAAACAATTTTACTGAAAACATAAAAATCGGTTCTATAACACACACTTTTTGCGTAAGTTTTTAGTGAGCAAATCTCTATAGACACTCGTGAAAGTGGAAAAACTTACCAAAAAACGCCTTAAAGTAGCAAAATAAGGTAATAATTACCTAAAAAAGCAACAAAAACATTGACAATTAGTGAATTTTTGCTATAATTTTAGTTGTAATTTAAAAGAAGGAAAGCGATGTATCCATCCACCTGATCGTGAATAATGATAGGTAAACAGCCAATCTAAGTATTGTCTCACAGCAGTCAATACTCAATTTTGTGCGCAGTGGATACATTATGTATCCACTTTTTGATTTTATGGGAGGTGTTTTGTATCGCAAATACAAAAAATAATTTGTTGATTAACGAACAAATTAGAGCAAGTCAAGTATTAGTCATTGGACCAAATGGAGAACAAGTCGGAGTTAAACCTTTACAGGATGCCTTAACTTTGGCATCGTACGCCGGTTTAGACTTAGTCTTGATGAATCCTAATGGCAATCCACCTGTTTGTAAAGTAATGGATTACAACAAATACCGTTACGAAAAACAAAAGAAGGAAAAAGAAGCCTTAAAGAAACAAAAAGCATCCAACTTAGAAATGAAAGAGTTCCGTTTATCGAGTGTTATCGATGTGGGAGATTTTGAAACTAAAATCAACCAAGTAAGTAAATACCTAGTAAAAGGAAACAAAATCAAACTTACGATTCGTTTCAAAGGACGTCAAATGGCTCATACCGACTTAGGTCAAGATGTATTGATTAAGTTCGCATCTAGGTTACAAGATCTTTCCATCTTAGAACAACCACCAAAACTAGATGGGCGAAACATGACGATGGTATTAGCACCCAAAAAAGAAAAATAGGAGGACAAATTTATGGGAAAATTAAAAACACATAAAGGTTTAAAGAAAGTAATGAACAAAAGACAGAGTGGATTGATCACAATTGGTCATCCCGGAAGTCGTCACAACACTGGAAGTAAGACAGCAAAAGCAAATCGTAACTATAGAAGTCGTTCGACTGTAAGTAGTGCCGACAAAAACAGATTAAAGAATTTAATCTAAGAGGTATAGGAGGAATGTAAAATGGCAAGAGTTAAAAATGGAGCCACAACTAAGGCTCGTCATAAAAAAGTCTTAAAACAAGCAAAAGGTTACTTTGGAAGTAAACATCGTCTATATAAGAGTGCAAAAGAACAATTAATGCATTCAGGACAATATGCTTTCCGTGATCGTCGTCAAAAGAAACGTGATTTTAGAAAGTTATGGATTACCCGTATTAATGCAGCCTGCCGTATGGAAGATATCAGTTATTCGAGATTTATCGAAGGCTTAAACAAGGCCGGAGTTGAAATCAACCGTAAGATGTTATCAGAAATCGCTATTAGTGATCCAAAAGCATTTGCAGAAATCGTTAAAGTTGCAAAAGACGGTTTAGCTGGAAAGGTTACTAAATCTGCTAAAAAAGAAGAAGTAGTAGCAAAAGACGAAAAGAAAGATGCAAAAAAAGAAACTAAGAAAGAAAGTATTGATCTTTTAAAGTTAACAGTTGCAGAACTTAAAGATTTAGCTAAAAAAGCAAATGTTGAAGGTTACACTTCGATGAAAAAGCAAGAATTAATCGATGCTTTAAACAAATAAAAAAAATAAACATACTAATGGATTGGATAGCCAAGTGCCCAAAATGGGTGGTTATCTTTTAGAAATTAGTAAATGAGATAACGAAAAGGAGAAAATTATTATGACAGTAGTGTCAATGAATTATTTATTAGAAGCAGGTGTACATTTCGGACACCAAAAAAGAAGATGGAACCCTAAGATGGGTGAATACATCTACACATCACGTGATGACATTTATATTATCGATTTACAAAAAACCGCTAAGAAGTTAGAAGAAGCCTATGAAGCCATGAAGCAAGTTGCGGAAAATGGTGGTAAAGTACTTTTTGTTGGTACTAAAAAACAAGCCCAAGAAGCAATGGAAGAGTCCGCAACTCGTACGGAAATGTACTTCGTTAACGAACGTTGGTTAGGGGGAACTCTTACAAACTTCAAGACTATTAAGTCAAGAGTTCGCCGTATGGAAGAAATCGAAGAAATGGAACAAAATGGTACTTTCGATGTTCTACCTAAAAAAGAAGTTATCAAGATTAAGAAAGAGTACGACAAATTATATCGTAACCTACGTGGTATTCGCGATATGAAAAAATTACCTGATGCTATGGTAATAGTCGACCCTCGTAAAGAAGAAATTGCTATTAAAGAAGCAAGAATTTTAGGTATTCCAGTATTTGGTGTAGTAGATACTAACTGTGACCCTGATTTAGTTGATTACGTAATTCCTGGAAACGACGATGCCGTTCGTTCCGTTAAATTAATGATCGGTGTTTTAACTAATGCCATCGCGGAAGTAAACGGTAACGAAGTTTTAGATTTCTTAACTGAAGAAGATAGGGCAAAAGACGCTAAAAAGGCTGCTAAAGAAGAAAAAGAAGAACAAGAAGTAGTAGAAGAAGAGCCTAAAAAAGAGACTAAGAAAGAAGTTCAAAAAGAGGAAACTAAAGAAGAAGTAAAACCTGAAGTTAAAGAAGAAAAGAAAAAGGTAGAACCTAAGAAAGAAAGCAAAAAAGAAGAAGCACCTGACTACAGTAAAATGACAGTTGCAGAACTTAAAGCCGTTGCCAAAGAAAAAGGAATTGATGGTTACACTTCGATGAAAAAGGCTGACTTAATTGACGCTTTAAGTAAATAAAAAGAATAGGGAGGATATTATGTTTAGTGCAAATGATGTAAAGACTTTACGTGAAAGAACGGGAGCCGGAATGATGGAATGTAAGAAAGCCTTACAAGAAACTTCTGGTGACATGGAAAAAGCTATTGACTGGCTAAGAGAAAACGGCACGATTAAGGCTGCTAAAAAAGCAAATAGAATTGCCGCTGAAGGAATCACACGTATCGTCGAAGATGATAAAGCTATCGCTATGGTCGAAGTCAATTCGGAAACGGATTTCGTTGCCAAGAATGCTGACTTCCAAGAAGCTGTAGATAAGATTGCTAAAGCAATTCTTGCAAATGACGTCGAAACTATGGAAGAAGCAAATGCTCTAAAAGTAGGAGACGAGACGATCGAAGAATTAATGACTTCTCTAGTTGCAAAAATCGGTGAAAAATTAACATTCCGTAGATTTGCTCGTATTCCTAAAAAAGATGGCGAAGTAGTTGGAAGTTACACTCATATGGGTGGAAGAATCGGAGTTATCATCGTCTTAAAAGGTGGAACAGTTGAAGTCGCTCGCGATGTAGCAATGCATGCAGCCGCAATGCGTCCAGCTTATTTAACAAGAAATGACGTTGATCCAGAAGTCTTAGAAAGAGAAAGCAACGTCATCAAAGAACAAGCAATTAACGAAGGAAAACCTAAAGAAATTGCTGAAAAAATGGTTCAAGGACGTATCAACAAGTTCTATAAAGAAATTTGTTTAGTTGAACAACCTTTCGTTAAGAACGACGATATCACTGTTGAAACTTACGTTAAGACTAACGGTGGCGAAGTTGTTTCGATGACTCGTTTCGAAGTAGGCGAAGGAATCGAAAAGAAACAGGAAGATTTCGCTAGTGAAGTAATGAGTCAGTTAAATGGTTAAAAGGGTAATTTTTACTCTTTTTTTCTTGCTAAAAGAAAAGTTTACCAGTACAATAATATTAGAAGGAGAAAAGAAAAAATGAACGATAATTTAATTCCCAATACTAAAAACAAAATGGAACTATCTTTAGAAAGTTTAGACAAACGTCTTGCAACTGTTAGAGCAGGAAGAGCTAATCCTAGTATCTTAGATGGCATCATGGTTGAGTACTATGGTTCTATGACCCCTTTAAAGCAACTTGCCATGATTTCTATTCCTGAAGCTAGACAACTTTTGATTAAACCATTTGATAAAAGTTGTCTTTCGGCTATCGAAAAAGCGATTCTTTCATCGAACTTAGGACTTACTCCCAATAATGATGGTGAAACGATTAGAATTATTATTCCAGCCTTGACGGAAGAAAGAAGAAAAGATCTTATTAAGCAAGTAAAAGCAATCGCCGAAGAAGGAAAAGTTGCTATTAGAAACATTCGTCAAGATGCTATGAAAGAAATCGAACGTAGTGAAATGTCTGAAGATGAAGAAAAGGCTAAAGAAAAGGAAATCCAAAATTTAACGGACGAATTCAATAAACAGGTTGAAATGAAATTAAAAGAAAAAGAAGAAGAACTACTTACAGTATAAAAATTATGAGTGAAAATCAAAAAATTATTTATTTTGTATATAAAATATGATACAATTTAAATCGAGTGGTACTCAGGAAACTTTAGAAGCCCTGAGTCATTTTTTTATTTATCAATCATTTTGTTTAACATGACTTAAAATTTAAAAATTTTATAGAACAAACTTCAAAAAAGTGTTCTTTGAGTCTGTAAATAAATCTGTGTAAATAAAAAATCTTTCCATGATAAAATAAAAGAAATGGAGAGATTTTATTATGAAAGAAAATAATCAAGGAAAAGAAATATT
>CANQDB010000098.1 GCA_947591175.1 uncultured Bacilli bacterium | reverse complement strand
AGAGTAATTTGGGGTTCTCTTTTTTGGCTAAAATAATGTGCAAAAACGTTGGTCAAATTAATGTGTAAATCTATAAACACCTGTCAAATTGACAAGTGTAGTTCGCATTTTAAGACTTAACTATTTCGATAGCCAAGTCTTTTAATTGTTTTTCATCGACTGTATTTGGTGCTTCAGTCATTAAATCTGAAGCACTTGTTGTTTTAGGGAAAGCGATTACATCGCGAATATTTTCGGTATTGGTAAGTAACATAATTAAGCGATCGAACCCAAAGGCAATACCACCATGAGGTGGAGCTCCATAATCGAAAGCTTCTAAGAAGAAACCGAATTGTTCTTTAGCACTTTCAGGAGTAAATCCTAAAGCTTCAAACATCTTTTCTTGAACTTCGTGACTATGAATACGAATACTTCCGCCTCCTGCTTCATAGCCATTTATGACAATATCGTAGGCTTTGGCGTAACAATGTTCTTTATCCGTTAAAAGAAGAGGAATACTTTCTTCTTTGGGAGCCGTAAACGGATGGTGCATAGCTAAGAATCTTCCTTCTGTTTCACTGTACTCGAAAAGTGGAAAATCCGTAATCCAAAGAATAGCATCTTTAGATTCATCTATTAAATGTAAGTCGTGTCCTAGTTTCTTTCTTAATTCGCCTAAAGAAGTCTTAGTGACTTTTCGATTATCGGCTACGATAAAGACTAGATCGTTTTCTTCCAAAGATAACTTCGTAATTAATTCCTGACATTCAGCGTCACTTAAATTTTTAGCAATACTTCCTGTTAAAGTACCTTCCAGGTATTTTAGCCAACATAGTCCTTTAGCTTGGTAAGTTTTAACGAAATCCGTTAATTTATCGATTTCTTTTCTAGAATAATCGTTAGCGACGTTCTTAACGACTAAAGCATTAATAATTCCTTTATTTTCAATTGTTCCTTTAAATACTTGAAAATCGGTATTAGTGAATATTGAAGTTACATCTTGAATAGGTAAATCAAATCGTAAATCAGGTTTATCACTTCCATAACGGTCAAAGGCTTCATCCCAAGTCATTCTAGGAAGTGGTAAAGTTAATTCTACTCCTTTAACTTCTTTCCAAATCTTCGCAATCATGCCTTCAGCAATACTTAAAACATCTTCCGTATCGACAAAACTCATTTCCATATCTATTTGAGTAAACTCTGGTTGTCTATCGGCCCTTAAATCTTCGTCCCGGAAACATTTAACAATTTGAAAATAACGTTCCATGCCCGCAATCATCAAAAGTTGTTTATATAGTTGTGGTGATTGTGGTAAAGCATAGAAAGAACCTTTGTTGACCCGAGATGGCACTAAATAGTCTCTAGCCCCTTCTGGAGTACTTCTTCCTAACATCGGAGTTTCGATTTCTAAAAAGTCGTTTTCAACTAAGTAGTTCCGAACGATTTGCATGACCTTTGATCTAAGAACAAGTTTGTCTTTCAAGGTATCTCTTCGCAAATCTAGATAACGGTATTTTAATCTAGTATCTTCTAAAGCTGTCGTATCATCTTTAATTTCAAACGGAATATCTTTGGAAGTATTTAGTACTTTTAATTTCTTAACTAAAACTTCGATTTCACCAGTAGGAATGTTCTTATTGATACTTTCTCTTTCGGCAATAGTTCCTGTAACTTCTAAGACGTACTCGCTCTTTACAGTTTCGGCAAGAGCATAATTTTCATTCTCCGGACGAATCACTAGTTGAATAATACCAGAACGATCTCGCAAATCAATAAAGATAAGTCCCCCTAAATTACGCATCTTTTGCACCCAACCATAAAAAGTATGTTCTTCTCCAACGTTACTTTTAGTAAAAGTTCCGTTCTTAGTCTTCTTCATCGTCTTCACCTTCTTCTAAGTGTACCTCTTCTCCTTCATGGCCTAAATGAAAAGGTTCATCTTCTTCGATATGTTCGTCGAGATAATAGATTAAATAATCGAGGTCGATCTTCTCTTCTTCCTTTGTCTTATTGTTTTTAATAGTTACAATATTATCTTTTAATTCTTCACTATTTAAAATTAATAAATACTTACTCTTCAAGCGATCAGCTTGTTTAAATTGTCCTTTAAGGCCACGGCCTAAATATTCTGTCTCAACGGAGAAACCATTCATTCTTAATTCTTGGGCTAGGTACATGGCATTTAACTTTTCATCTTCATTAACATAGAGAATAAAGACATCAATTCCTTCTTTAATAGGAAGTTTTATTTCCTCTTTTTCAAGGGCTAGAATAACGCGACCTAAGCCTGTAGCAAATCCAATTCCAGGTGTCTTTGGTCCTCCTAGTTCTTCAGTAAGGCCATCGTACCTACCGCCTCCACCTAAGACGTTTTGACTACCGAAGCCTTCGACTTTCGCTTCGATTTCGAAAACAGTATGACAATAATAATCGAGACCTCTTACAATTTTAGGATTTACTTCGTGTTCGATTCCTAAAGCCCCTAAATATTCGATTACTTTATCGAAACGTTCCTTACTTTCTTGATTCAAGTATTCTAAAGTAGTCGGAGCATTTTTGATAATTTCGTTATCACAATCGACCTTACAATCCAAAATACGAAGTGGATTCTTTTGTAATCTTTCTTGACAATCTTCACATAACTCATGAATATGTGGTTCAAAATATTTAATTAAGGCTTCCCGATAAGCTTTACGGGATTCCATATCACCTAGTGAATTGATATTAACTTTAATTTGTTTCAAGCCTAACATCTTGTAAATGTTTACAGGAATCGATATTACTTCGGCATCAATTATTGGATCGTCTCCTCCCAAAACTTCGACACCAAACTGGGTAAGTTCCCTATCACGTCCTGCTTGTGGTCTCTCATAACGGTACATCGTTCCATTATAGTAAAGTTTTACCGGTTGAGTGGCGTCTCCATACATCTTATTTTCGATGTAACTACGAACAACTCCGGCGGTTCCTTCAGGACGTAGAGTCATCTTTCTATCGCCTCGGTCGACGAAATCATAAGTTTCCTTTGTAACGATATCAGAAGTTGACCCTACTCCCCGATGAAATAAATCAGTCGACTCAAAAATAGGTGTTCTAATGTACTGATAGTTGTACTTTTCCATCAAAGCATCGATTAACTGATTTACATATTGCCATTTCTTGGCTTCAGCTCCATAAATATCATGGCATCCCTTTGGTTTTGTTATCATAAATTTCCCCTCCATATAAAAAGGTGGCTTACCTACTCTAAAGGACGAGTTACCCCGTGGTGCCACCTTTGTTTCATAAATTACTTTATGCTTTATTTTGCCTTATCGCGGTCTAATCACGCTTCTTACTAAAAGAAAGTGTCTTTCGAAAAATAACAGTTTTGTCTTTTCACCAGATAGACAATCTCTTTGTAACTTTATTTTCCTACTCCTCTTTCCAAAGAAGATACCTTTATTCTACCGAAAAAAAAAGAAAATGACAAGATGTTTCTTGTTATTTTCAATCTAAAATTTAGTCATCTGTATAGATTACTCATCATTAATTTTTTTCATCATCAACATTACTAAATATGAACTAGCAATCTTTTACTAATCTTTCACTTTAACGACATTATCAGGGTCATCTATCATTAAATAATAAGCATTCTTAATAAACCAATCCTTAGTTGCTTGGTCTTTTACATATATATTATTTAATTTATTACCTTCAAATAAATAACCATATCTTTCATTATTGAAAACAAAGCTACTTAAATCAAGTGACTCTAAATTACTACAACCACCAAACATTCCTAAACTAGGTTCATAAGAATTTATAAGATCAAAACTAGAAATACTCTCACCCATATACTCCACATTTGACGTGTCCCAACCATTTAAATCTAAAGAGATTAATTGGCTACATGAAGCGAACATACTCTGCATATCAGTTACACTTGATGTGTCCCAACCATTTAAATCTAAAGAGATTAATTGGCTACATGAAGCGAACATCCCATTCATATCAGTTACACTTGAGGTGTCCCATCCACTTAAATCTAACGAGGTTAATTGGCTACAGTACCAGAACATAGAAGACATATTAGTTACATTTGAGGTGTCCCAATTTGATATTGAACTTAAGTCCATTAACTCATTACATCTAAAGAACATACTAGACATATTAGTTACTTCTGATGTATCTAGTGTTTCTAAGCCTTTTATTTCTTTTAAACTTGAAAATTCATAAAACATATGATATGAAATAGAATTCATATAAATAGTTTCAGCATCACTTCCAATTGTTACTGTATATGTATCTTCTCCATCAGTATTTTGTGTTAGATAAGCCATGATATTTTCATCATTTGATGAAGATACATCCCAACTTTCTATAGTTCCTTCAGGTTCTATTTTGCTTTGTACAAATTCTATCTTTGTTACTTGACTCTCTTCTATTCCACTACTAGAAGTCGAAAACCAACTCTCGCCTTTTAACGTTGCTTCTTCGACTGGTGGAGTTGGATCAGGTAATTCTTCGTTAGAAGCATAAACGTTAACATTTACAGAAAAAGTCTTGTTACTATAAATCCATTCTCCTTTATTATTTACTCCATTAGCATTCTCATCTAGCCACATACGATATCTATATGTTTTTTCATATTCCTCTGGACTATCAGGTACTGTTGCTTGTTCTAATGTTTTAGCAGGTCCGGTTAAAATAGGTAGAGAACTATTCCATAATTTACTATATAAGTTTACATCTTGTGTTGTCCATTGATTATTTATTGGTGATTCACTTTCTACTGGACCACCTTTTTCTTCAATTGTACTTAAGTATGTCCTTACTACTTTATTTGGTAAAGTAGATGGATCATTTTTTGTTAAATAAATCTCATAGTTAATATCTGCTCCTTGTGTTTTGGCCCTTACTTGAAACTCAAATACTCCTTCACCTTCTTGTGATTTTCCTAAATTATCACTTATAGGAAAAGCATTGGTAATAGATATTTGATTACTTGGGTCTTCACTTAACTCATCATAGACAAAGTACATAATACCAGTCGTTAAAGTATTCTCTTTTTGTCCTTGTCTAGTATAAGTAAAGAAGGCATA
>CANQDB010000097.1 GCA_947591175.1 uncultured Bacilli bacterium | reverse complement strand
GTTTCGATTAATAGTTCATCAAAATCTGATATATATTTTTGATCTTGTACAACTCTATATTTTTCATATTCATCAAGCGCTAATTTATCCGCTATTTCCAATATGTGAAAGTAGTTTCAAACTATCAACTTTTAGTTGCGGTTGGATTTTTATACTAATGGTGATATAATTTCTTGCTCATTATCAGTTATGATATCATAGACTAATTTTTCATATATTCTTTTTTCTGTTTTAATCATATATAAACTTATGATGAAAAACGATAATGACAATATAGCAATGTTTTGATAGTACGCAAAACTGTTATATTGTCATTCTCTTACTTTATTTTAAATTATTTAAAACGCCATTATCTAAATCATCAATATTGTATAATGTTTCTAATTCATTAAATGTCTCTTCCAAATTTTTTCTTGCACTTTTCCAGCCCAAGCCATCTGTGAACCATATAAATGTAACACCATCAACTTTTTTAGATTCTTCTGCTAACATTTTATAACTTCTAGCTGTTTCATTTAATTTAGAACCGCTAGAAGAATAAAAATTAGTTTCAATAACATAAACTTGATTATTGGTTTTTATCACAAAATCAAATCTTTTAGTTGATATATTATTTCCCGACATAGCTGAAAGATCTAAATTCCATTTCTCTTCTATTTCACTTAAGTACATTTCTTTAAAATAATTAACATCCTTTTTATATCCTGCTTTAATAATATACCCTTCAACTAAATCCTCCATTAAATGTCCGCCACGATTTTTTCTACCATTAGAATCCAATCCTACTTCAACACCTAAAAGATAATCATATAAATTATTAATAATATGATTTTGTAGCAACTCAAACAAACCAGTTTCTCTCATAAATTTTATATAGTCGTCCATCGAATAAACTAATTTGTTAAAATTAAATAAATATTCATTTGTAACATCCTTTACGTAGATTTCATTTGCTCTTACAGCTAATAGTAGTGGTATTACTTCTAATGTTTCAGGATACTTAATTATAATTTCTTCAAATTCTTTTTCAATATTTTTACTTCCAACTAAAGAGTTTAAAATATTTAATTCAATCTTGTATTTTTCTGCTGATTTATATATTTTTTCAAAATCAACATAATATCTATAATTTGAAATACTTGATTTAAACTTGCCTAACCATTCATTGAAATTTCTATTCATTTTTGTCACTTTCCTTTCTTTTAATAGTCAAATCCAAATATTCTTTTTCTAAATCGATACCAATATATTTTCTATTTAATTTGTTTGCAACTATTCCTGTTGTTCCACTGCCGTTAAAAGGATCAAGTATTAAGTCTCCCTCATCAGTAGAAGCTAAAATTAATTTTTCTAATATTTCCATAGGTTTTTGTGTTGGATGTTTTCCATACTTTTTTTCACTTGGCTTAGTAAGAGAAGATTCCCAAACATCTTTTGCTTGTTTTCCACCATTTAAATCACGCATCAAATCATAATTAAATTTATGTTTTGCTTTTTTTAAATCTTTCTTTGCCCAAAGAATCGTCTCTGTTGAATGAACAAAATATCGACAACTTATATTTGGAGGGGGATTTAATTTTTTCCAAGTTATATTATTTATTATTTTAAAGCCTTCTTGTTCTAATGCCATACCAATCGAATAGATATTATGCATTGTTCCACTAATCCAAATAGTTCCATTATCCTTTAAAACTTGATAACATAATTTAATCCATTTTCTATTAAATTTATGTTTTTCATCAATATTTATTTTTTTATCCCATTCTCCTTTATTTACGGAAACCATTTTTCCACCACTACACGAAATTCCATCACCTGATAAAAAGTAAGGAGGATCTGCAAATATCATATCAATGCTTTTAGGTTCTATGTCTTTTAATACCTTTAAAGAATCACCTAGAATCAATTTAAAATTTGTTGTTTCATAATAACATTTTTTCTTCATTGATAAATCCACCCCCTATATTAATTATTATCTTTTTTTTATTAAATTTCTTCTTTATTTTTAAAATTTGTAATAATTACTTCTTCGACAATGCCTCTATCTTTTGCCTTAGCACCAATATTTCTCTGTGCTTCAACATAATTAAAATTATAACCATTATATAGTTCTTTAACTAAAGAAGTATTATAGTTAGAGAGCATCACATAACAACCTCTTTTATCCAAATCTTTAAAAACTTTTGATAATCTCTTTTGTTCTTCTTTTCCAAAACCATTTTCAGTGTAACTATTAAAAGTCGATGTATCAGAGTCATAAGGAGGATCGAAATATATAAAATCTCCCTTCTTAGCATCTTTTACTGAGTCTTCGAAATCGGTTGATAAAATTTTTATATCATTTAAATTAAGAAACGAATAAATAATTCCTAAATTCACACCATCATAAGTATTAACTTTTAATTTTTTACCAGATGGTACATTAAATTCATTTTTACTATTGACTCTATATAAACCATTGAAACATGCTTTATTGAGATAAATTGTTCTAGCAGCTCTTTTATAGTCAGCTAGTTTACTAAATTTTTTCTTATCTTTATCCAAATCTCTTATTTTATAATAATAATCTTCAGAATGATTAGCCTCATGTTTATTTAATTCATTACACATAGAAATAAACTTATTTTCATTCTTAATACAGTTATATACATTAATCAATTCCTCATTATAATCATTTATTACAGCCTTCTTAGGTGATAATTCAAATAATAAGGCTCCTCCACCAACAAAAGGTTCATAATAGGTATCAAAATCATATGGAGATAATTTTATAAGTTTATCAACAATAGATCTTTTACCTCCAGCCCATTTAACAAATGGCTTTCCTTTTAACATAACAATACACCTCTTAATATTAGAAATATTTATAATTATTTAATCGATAATTTAAAATTTCTAAATAGATTATACCAAATAAAAGGCAAACTTTATATATTATTTGCTTCTACTTATTTTATTGTTTTGTTTTTAACTCACTTTTTAATAAGAAAACTCCCAAAATAAAGGCTAAAGTGTCAGCAATAATAGCACTCCATAACATAGTTACGACACTTTTACTTAAAGAGGCAATAGTGATAATAGCAGGGACAAAGAATAGAACGTCTCTAGCAAGGGCAAGAAGTGTTGATTTTAAACTAGAGCCCATAGATTGTAATAATATCGATAAAGACTTGATGATACAAGTAAGGATGATTCCACCTAAGAATATTCTTAAGCAATATTTAGCATATTCTAGATATTCCAAGGAGTTACCTGTTCCAAAAATATTAATGATGAAAGTTGGGAAAAACTCAAATAATATAAAGGCGATAAGACCGATAATAAAGTTCGTTATTAAGATATATTTAATAGTTTCTTTTACACGATCTAGGTTACCCGCTCCCATATTGTAACCGATAATAGGCATACCACCTAGAGAAACTCCTATAACAATTGATATCACAATGCCAAAGACTTTCATACATATTCCAATAACAGCAAGTGGAGTTACAACTCCATAAGCTATACCAGAACTTGCTAGTGTTGTATAACCATATTTACCTACTAAATTATTGGCAACAGCTATTATAACAACAATAGCTAATTGGGTAATTAAAGAAGCTAAACCTAGTGAAATGGCTTTTTTACATACCTCTTTATCAAGTTTGATAGATTCCTTAGTTATCTTAAAGTTTTTAGATTTCTTAAAATACCAAATACTTAGGATAAATGTTAGCGCTTGGCCGATAACTGTGGCAATAGCAGCACCTTTAACGCTCATTTTAAAAACAAATATAAATATGGGATCTAAAATAATATTAGAAATAGCCCCAACGACGGTCGCAATCATCGCATATTTTGGACTTCCATCACTTCTAATCGAGGCATTTAAACCTTGCCCAATAATGTAGAAAGGTAGGCCATAACAAATAATTCTCAAGTAATCTTTAGCATATTGGTAGCACTCTATTTCGTTCGGATTACCACCAAAAATACTTAGTATTTGTTTATCAAAAATAAGTCCTATGATTGTTAATAAAAGTGAAACAATTATTAAAAGTATTAAACCATTTCCTATCGCTTTGTTAGCCTTATCTTTATCTTTAGCCCCAAGTGATAAATTGAAGAAAGCTGCTACGCCATCTCCTACTAAAAGAGCGAAAGCAAGAGCAATAACTGTGAATGGGTAGACGATATTAGTCGCCGCATTTCCAAAGGCTCCTGCTTCACTCCAACCGATAAAAATTTGATCCACAATGTTATATAGAGCGGCTACAATCATACTGATAACACAAGGAATCGCAAACTTCTTAATTAACTTAGAAACTTTTTTCGTTTCCTAAATCCATTTTTTCCATAAAAAAATCCTCCTCATTTTAAGCACAAAAAATACGTAAGTCCTTTTTCAACTGGATTTACGCATTTCGCTACTCATTGAGAAAATTGACTTGATTTTTTTGCTTAACGTAGTTAATTGTAGCACAATTTTTAAATTTTTGTAAGTTTTTTTATTCGAGTTCAAAAGCACCGGTATATAGTTCGTAGTACCTACCTTTTTGCTTTATTAGATCTTCATGGTTTCCTCGTTCGATAATTCTACCATTCTCAAGGACGATAATAGCTTTAGCATTACGAATAGTAGATAAGCGATGGGCTATCACAAAGACAGTTCTTCCTTCCATCAGTTTATCCATACCATTTTGAACATCTTTTTCAGTTCGGGTATCAATACTAGAAGTTGCTTCATCCAAAATCATTACTGGTGGATTACTGACAGCACATCTTGCAATGGCTAAAAGTTGGCGTTGTCCTTGGGAAAGATTATCACCATTATCGGTAATAATCGTATCATAGCCGTTAGGAAGTTTCTCGATAAATTTATCAGCATTGGCTAATTTAGCGGCAGCAATACATTCTTCGTCTGATGCGTCACTTCTGCCATAACGTAAATTTTCCATAATCGTTCCTGTAAATAAATTGACGTCTTGTAAAACCATACCTAGGGATTTTCTTAAATCGTTTTTATTAATATCTTTGATATTGATGCCATCGTAAAAAACAGTTCCTTCTTCGATATCGTAAAAACGATTTACTAAATTGGCTATGGTTGTTTTACCCGCACCTGTCGCCCCGACAAAAGCAATCTTTTGACCAGGTTTAGCATATAAACTGATGTCATTTAAAACGTTTTTATCTTTGACATAAGCAAA
>CANQDB010000096.1 GCA_947591175.1 uncultured Bacilli bacterium | reverse complement strand
AGAGTAATTTGGGGTTCTCTTTTTTGGCTAAAATAATGTGCAAAAACGTTGGTCAAATTAATGTGTAAATCTATAGTCTTTTTTTGAATTTTCTTGACTGGGGGGGGGTATGATTAGCTTATAATGTAATTAACATAGAGGGAGTTGATTTTTGAATGGACGAAAAGAAAAATCAAAGGAAGAAAGTATTGATACTAGTTTTAGTGTTAGGCTTAGTTCTTTTAACGATAGGAGGAACTTATGCTTTCTTTACTTATGCAAGACAAGGACAAAAGATTAATACTTTAACGACAGGTGCGATGTACTTTGTCTATGATGAGTTACCTAATCAAGAAGGAAATCAAATCTCAATTAGTAATGCTTTTCCAGTTACAGATGAAGAGGGAATGAGCCAAGATAAACCTGGAATGTTTGAGTTTGAAGTAAGATCTAGGACACAAGGTGCTGATATTAACTACGAAGTCTATTTATCGAAAGGAACAAATAGTACAGGTTTAGAAGAACTTCCTGAAAAAGTAATAAGGACATATTTGACAGAAGTAGAAAACAAAGGAATGGATACTGAAAGTGAAAAAGCTATTCAAAATCATTGGACATCTAAAGAAATTAACAATTATAGTAGATTATGGTATAGTCAAGTACCACCAGTTAAAGAAGATTTAAGTGGAAGAACACTATTACAAGATACTGTACCTGATAGTCCAAATGAATATAAGAAGACTTTTAGATATCGTATGTGGTTAGGAGATAATGCCGAAGGAGTAGACTTTGAAGGAAATTGGATATATGGAAACAAGAGTTTTACAGTCAAAGTAAATGTGTATGCAACAAACGAAGAGTTATCTGACCCAATACCTCCTGTTAACTATATTAAATCGTGGGCAACAAAAGAATGTTATGATGATGATGACAATGGTAGTTATGATGATTCTGAATGTTGGTCTAGTCAACTTGAAACTGATTTCCATGCACCAGAATATAAAGAAAAAATAACAAGTATTAGTTTTTCAAATACTCCAACTATTCAAGAAGAAGCAATAAAAGAATGGGATGTGTCAGATGAAGAAGATGGAAGCATTAAAGCTTGTTTACTTGATGATGGAAAAGGAACTGGTACATACAAAGTAGTTATAGCAACCGATGGAGTAGTCTATGCTAATCCTGATTCTAGTGAAGTATTTGATGGTTTTGAATCATTAGAAGAATTAAATTTTGATAATTATGATACTTCGTATGTAACAAAGATGGATTATATGTTATCATACTTGGGATTAGAAACAATAGATGTTAGTAGTTTAAAAACCGATAGAGTAACAAGCATGGAAGGAGTATTTTATGATAATGGAAGTCTTACCAGTATCACAGGATTAGATAAATGGAACACCTCAAACGTTACTGATATGCTTGGAATGTTTGAAAACTGTAGCCAATTACAGTCGTTAGATTTAAGTAGCTGGGACACGTCAAAAGTAACAGAAATGCTTGGCATGTTTAATAGTTGTAGTCAATTAACTATTTTAGATTTAAGTGGTTGGGACACAAGAAGTGTAATATCAATGGGAGCTGCTTTTGATTCTTCTAATGCTGCAAATCAAAGTATGTTTGGACATTGTGAAAATCTAAAACAGATAATTGGAATAGACTCTTGGGATGTTTCGAGTTTAAAGTATTTAGGATATATGTTCTGGAACTGTAGCCAATTAACCGACTTAGATTTAAGTAGTTGGGACACGGCTAATGTAACGTACATGGGAAATATGTTTGGAAGTTGTAGTCAATTAAGTAGTGTAGGAGATTTAAGTAGCTGGGACACGTCAAGTGTAACTGATATGTCTTGGATGTTCGTTTTCTGCAGCAAGCTAAATACAACAATAACAATTCGTGGTAAAGTGACTACTTATTGGAGTGTATTTTCTGCTGCTGCTACTACAGAAGGTGCAAGTATTACAGTTAACTATGTAGATGATGCTACTAAGGCTATTGCTCAAGCGATAGTTGATGAAGCTGATAATCCTAATGTTCATTTGGGTGAAAAGGTAGCATAAACAATTTTAGCCTCGTTGTAAAACGAGGTTTTAAGTTGCTAATTATTCCTAATAAAAACATTTTACATTTCACTAACTTTATTGTATAATTGAAGTAGAATAGGGGCGAGAGAAATGGAAAAAGAAACTAAAAAGGTTACAAAGAAAGTAACTAAGAAACCAACTAAGACAGTAGCGGCTAAGAAAACTACTAAGAAGGCAACTACTAAAAAAGTAGTAGCACCAAAACCAAAAGAAGAAGTTAAGAAAACTAGTACAGTGGAACCAAAGAAAACCGATCAACTAGAGATGCGTCAAATATTACTTATTTTATTTATGGTCGTTGTTGTAGCAGGTGTTTGTTTTGGATTTATCTATGCATGGATTAAGATGAATGAAAGAGGAGATGCTACTGAACAAGAACGCTTGGCTCAATTATCTGTTCAGGTAGCGGGAACAGATTCATCAAAAATCGTGATGAAAGATATTTATCCAATGAACGAAGCAGGTGGTCTAAGTACTGATCCTTATATCTTCGTACTTACGAATACTGGCGAATATAGTGTTAATTATTCTTTGAATTTAGTAGAAGATGAAGAAGCAAAAGCGGCTTGTAGTGAGGAAAACCAAGGGGTTGCTTGTAAGACTATATCTGTAGATTCAATACACTATTCAATTAAGAAAGATGGTGGAGAGTTTACTAGTGGTCTATTAAAAGATGACCATGGTGTAATCGACATGGGAATTGTTCCTGCTAAGACAGGTGATGAAAATCCACAAGTTCGTTACGAACTAAAACTATGGGTTGACTATGATACGGAGGAAGATTGGGATGGAGCACAGTTCCTTGGTAAAATTGAAGTTAGAACCCAAGCAGGAGAGTAATCTCCTTTTTTTTGACAAAAAATGTCACTATCGTTTGTTATTCTTATTGGAGGATGGTGATTTTTTTGAAAAAAGGATTGATACTTATTTGTTTACTTTTAGGTCTTTTCTTTACTTTGTCTATTTTCTTAAAACCAAACTCTACTAAGACTTTTATATCGTTAAAGGATACTTCTATAAAAGATGAATACCATGCAATGTTTTTTTCTTATTTAGAGTTCGAAAGTTTATTAAAAGGAAAAGATGAAGTCGAGATGAAAAACACTTTGACAACGATTCTCGATAAATTAGAGGAGTACGACTATAATCTTTTGCTGGTGCAAGTTAGAAGCTTTTCTGATGCCATCTATCCTTCGGAAATTTTTCCTAGCAGCATGAAAGTTGTCGAACAAGAAGGAGATGAACTACCTTTCGATATTTTAGACTATATTGTGTCTGAAGCCCACAGTAGAAATATGGAAGTACATGCTTGGGTTAATCCCTATCGAATTCGAAATACTACCGATGGAAGTACTATTTCTGTTAAGAATCCTTGTTATAAATGGTTAGGAAGTAATCATGTCAAACAAATCGAGGGAAAAGGTATCTTTTATAATCCGGCTTCAGAAGAAGTACGAACTTTGATATTACAAGGAATTGAAGAATTACTTAATAATTATGCAATCGATGGAGTCTTATTCGACGACTATTTTTATCCAGATGAAGCGATTGACGAACTTAATTATCAAGTCTACTTAAATAAAGGTGGAACTTTATCTTTAAGTGAATACCATTTAGAACAGGTTAATGAACTTGTGCGGTCTACTTATACTTTAGTTAAAAAATACAATAAAAAATTTGGTATCAGTCCCGAAGGCAATATCGATAACAACTATCAACAAAACCATGCGGACACTTTGAGATGGATCACCGAAGAAGGTTATATCGATTACATAATGCCTCAAATTTACTTTGGGTTTTATAACGAGCGAAAGCCATTTTATGAGACGGTCCGCGATTGGAATCAAAGGATTACACTTGATACTATCGAACTAATTCCGGCCTTAGCTTTTTATAAAGTAGGACAAGAAGATACGTATGCCTTGTCAGGTAAAGGAGAATGGTTAACTAATACCGATATCATACGTCGACAAATTATTGCTTCACGAGCAGTTTCACACTATGCCGGATTTGCTCTATTTCGTTACGAATATATTTTTGGTGAACAATACGAAACTGAGACAGTTCTAAAAGAAAGAGAAGCCTTAGATGATTTGTTGCACGCATCGTGAATAATCGACATTTTGTTTGACAAAACGACGTAAAAGTGCTATAATGTTGTCAACTTTTAAGGGGGTGGACAAGATGACGATAGCTGAAGTTTATGATGAAAATCCGATGACACAAGAGGATGCTTTTCAATTTATCGAAGTTCTTTTTGATGGTTATGCTGCTAGAAAACGTAAAAAAGATTTATATCGACCTAATGACCCAGTACCTCGCATGATTATTGAAATGTATTATCGTTGTATTGAAAACCCAGACTTTGATGAAATTTATACTTCTTTTAAAAGAAAATACATTTTAAATGAAAGTAAACTAGAAGATGTTCATACGAAAGAAGAACGTCAAGGGTTGGGAATCGTATACGATTATATTCATGGCGATGTACCTGTTGCCTCTTTAGGAACTTATACTTTACCTAAATTACATCAATTATTGTTTTCGAAAGTTGCCTATCCAGAATTTGGTGGTCAATTCCGTAATGAAGAACGTTATCTTCCAGGAAGTGGAGTAGATTTACTTCCATGGCGTGAAATTCCTGAAGCAATGCAAAAGGTATATGTTGAGACTTTACCACTATTTAGTGAAGGAATCGAAATTGGGAAAACTAAAGAGATTTCACGTTTAATACCTTATATCAATCGTTGTATCGAGCTTAACTATAGACTTATCGAAATTCATCCTTTTGGTGATGGTAACGGAAGAAGTATTAGAGCACTTACGAATCTTATGTTTAAGTTAGTTAATATTCCACCAGTGTATGTTAAAGCTAGCGAAAGATTGGAGTATCAAGAAGCCATGCATAATGCAATTGCTTTAGGGGACGACCGTGATATTAAAACTTTCTATTATTACAAGATCTGTGACTCTATTTTGGAACTTGGTATAAGACCACATAAACTAGAAAATAATCTAGGTGAAAAGAATAAAACTTACGTTAAAAAATAAAGTTACAATTCACAGTCAAATAGAATGACATCATCAAAAGCAACGAAATTATTCGTTGTTTTTTGCTTCTTCTTTTT
>CANQDB010000095.1 GCA_947591175.1 uncultured Bacilli bacterium | reverse complement strand
CTAACGCTCTACCTTTACAAGTAGCAAAGATCAGCCTAGATGCCGAAGGTAATGTTTCTAAATACGAGACGAACGTTAATCAAAAAATTCAATCTACACCATTTAGATTGTATTATGGTGTTGGTGTTCAAGATGCAATTATGACTGATGATGGATTAGATATCGACGTTCCTCGTTTGGATAATGAATATATTAAAGAACACACTCAACCAACTGCCGATGGTAGAGGAAGTGAGATTTACTTCTTATCAAATTATTACAGTAATACTGTTTATACAGGATATGTAACAAGTGGACGTGATTCGTATACGAGAGGTGATCCAAACTTCACATTCTCACCATCTACTAGTAACCGATATTATGCTTTCCAACAACCTTTAATTCTATATAAATATGATGGCACACCTCCAGTAGACAACTTAAATCATTATGAAGAAAAAGTGCTAGATTCGGAAGAGGCATATCAAGCCTTTCTCGAGAGTAACAAAGGAAAAGAAGTAAAAACAACAGACGAAATATCACGAGATAATTATTACTGGATTGTTGGTGAATACTATACAAGTGATAATAAAGTTGTCCATCTTGCTGTTACCCGTAAAGGTGGAGAATTTGGCTCTCAAATAGCAGGTGAAGATGTTTCTTATAGCGATTACTTAGTTTGGTATGATCCAAATACTAATACAACTCAAAAATTTGATAGAAATACTCCTGGCCCAGGTGGCGATTATGTCGTTGCTACTAAAGTTGGTGGCTTACGTATCGGTAATATGTTAAATGGTAGATTACAAAAGAGCGATAATACAACGAGTACTTCTTATAACTATTACATTCCAACTATAAGTGAACAATCGACTGGTAATAATATCATTATCAATGGATATTTAGGAAATAATGGTAAATTAGTAATACCAAATACCACTCTAGAAATTACTAAAGAAGTAAATTCTATTAGTGGTGATGACTATAAAAATGAAGAGTTCAATTATGTCTTACAAATAGATGGTCGTGTTGGAGACTTTAGTGCTATTAATATGATTCGTAGTCCATTTGCTGAAAATTTATGGCAATTAAGACTAAATACAATCGATGTTTTAACAAGTAATGAAGGTTTATTACAACAGGTTGTAGAAACCGAAGGTAGTGGACATAGTCATTCACTATATAAGAGAACTGTTGGTGGAGTTGATTATTATGTCTACGTTGGTGGAGACGGAAGTGATGCTCTTGAAGGTATTGCTCTAGATGGCCTCGAAAGTGAAGAAGACCCATATTCATTCCGTTTATATGACGCCAATGACACTAATTATGAAAATCTCGAAGGAGTAGGAAGAACTAACTACGTAACTAATCCAGATGATTATACTTCTACCGATAAAATTAAGTACGAAGAAGCAACTAGAACTAAACCTGCTGGTACTATTGAATTTTGGATTGAGGATGCCTATTTAATTCCTGCTTCTCTAGTCGATGAAGGTGATTGGCAGTTCGAATTACCAAATAGTTATAGCAAGGTTGGCAGTCCAATTGTCGTATCAACTCTAAATCCATACGAACATGGAAAAGATCAATTGACCTCTGAATTTGCAACGGATTCGATGTATGGTACAACGACACTATACTTTGGTTATGGTGAAGTGCCACAAGATGTTTCAAAACCTGAGGGTATGAGTGATGCCGATTGGGCTTGGTTGACGGCTCCTGAAAATAAAAATAAGACTAGATTTACCCTTAGAGATGGCGAAGGTATCTTCCTAGCAGGATTAGATGAAAGAACTCAGTATACGGTTTATGAAATGATAACAGAAGACCAAATGGCTAATGGTTACGATTTCGGTCGCGTCTATGGATCTGATGGTCAAGATTTAAGTTATGCAAATCCAAGTACTGGAGTTTATAGTGAAGGTAGTTTATATAGAGGTTCTAAAGATGTTCACTTTGTTAACAATTATCGAGCACACTACGACTTAATTCTCGATAAGACTGTTTTAGGTACTTATGGAGATACTAATAAAGATTGGAACTTTACAATCAAGTTAACTCCAGTCGAAGGTGAAGAATTAGAGACAACTTTCTACTATTATGGAAAGTGTGAAAATATCGATGAGGCTTGTGTTGCTAAAGGAAAACAAGCAATTACCTTTACGAAACAAACCGACGGAAGTTACATAGGAAATATTTCGTTGAAACATAACGAAAAGATTAAACTTATTAATATTCCATCGAATACTACGTACGAGATAACGGAACAAGAGGCAAATCAAGATGATTATGAAACTTATGAAAAGACTTTAGAAGGATATAATCCTAGTACCGGTACTTTCGATAGTGATAAACAAGTAGGATTCTTCAATGCAAATTGGCAAAAACACGATTTGACAATTCGGAAGACTGTTACTGGTAACTGGGGTGAAACCGATAAAGAATTTAACTTTACGATTACTTTAACACCAGGCGAAAATGCTCGTTTAGCAAGTGAATATCACTATGATGGTTCGAAGTCTGGAACAATGACCTTTACGAAACAAGAAGATGGAACCTATACAGGAACTATTACTTTGAAAGATGGAGAATATATTACTCTTAGAGATATCCCAGAAGGAACGAAATATCAAGTTATTGAACAAGAAGCAAACCTTGATGATTACATCACGACTCAACCACAAAATTACCAAGGAACACTTGAAGGAAATGAACAAATCGAAGTTCATTACGTCAATACTAGATACTCTCGTCACGAATTGACTTTAGAGAAAATAGTTGAGGGTGGTCGAGGTGAAACTGATAAAGATTGGACTTTCGAAATTACTTTAACCCCTGCAAGTGACGTTACATTAGATGAAACTTATCCATATGTTGGAAAGAGTATTGTCGAAGGTGTAGAAAAACCTCAAGATGGTGATATTACCTTTACTCCTCAAGGAGATGGCTCTTACAAAGGAACTGTTACTTTAAAACATGGTCAATCTATTACAATTCAAAATATTCCAGAACGTACCGAGTATGCTGTTGTGGAACAAGAGGCTAACCAAAATGAATATACTACTAAAGATAGTGGTAATACGAATGGGGTAGTCGATGGTCAAACAATAAGATATACGAATATTAAACTTGCTTTAATCGGTTTAACTATCGAAAAAGAGGTTACAGGAGTAGGTGCTAATACCGATCTCGACTGGGAATTTGAAATTACTTTAACTCCTGCAAGTGACGTTAAATTAGATGAAACTTACCCATATGTTGGAAAGAGCACAATTGAAGCTCCACAAGGCGGAACTTTAACTCTAACTGATAACCAAAATGGTACTTATACTGGTAAGGTTACTTTGAAACATGGTCAAGCGATTACTGTTCAAGGTTTACCTGAAACAACTAAGTATTCGGTTACAGAAGTAAAAGCCAATAGTGATGGTTACTTTACTCAAACATCTGATAATAGAATAGGTATCTTAGATAGAGAAGATATTGCCGTTCACTTTACGAACGAATTGTTACCTCCACAATCTTTGACGATTGCAAAAGAAGTAATCTCGGAAGAAGAAGTTGATTTAAATCGTGATTGGACTTTCCAAATTAAGTTGACTCCAAGTGCCGATAGTGAATTTAACACGACTTACTCTTATGTTGGTAGAACAACTATTCAAGGAGTTACACCAATAGAAGATGGTGAGTTAACATTTACGTTACAAGAAGACGGAACATATCTTGCAACGATTACATTAAAACATGGTCAAGCGATTACAATTCTAGATCTTTTACAAGGTACAACCTATGAAGTTAGTGAAGTAGAGGCTAACCAAGATGACTTTACGACTACTATTAATAGATCGACAAGTGGTACTATCGAAGAAGATAGTGTTGCATCGATTATCGTCTTTACGAATAGAAAGACAGTTTACTACGATTTAACTTTAAGTAAAAAGGTAATTGGGGCTTTAGGAGATCAAAATAGAGAATGGGATTTCGTTATCCGTTTAACTCCTAGTGAATATGCCGTAATAGGTGATACTTACAATTACGATGGTACGAAATCTGGTATCTTACGTTTCACTCGTCAAGATGACGGAAGTTATACTGCTACTATTAGATTGAAACATAACGATGAAATTACTATTCGTGATATTCCTGAAAATACAAATTACGAAATCATTGAGACTGAAGCCAATTCCGATGGTTATTTGACTAGAGTTATCGGTAATGCCGAAGGAATTATTACCCAAGATACGACAGTTGTATACGAAAACATCAAATTGGGTAGTTACGATTTGACAGTTAAGAAACACGTTAAAGGACTTTTAGGAGAATACACTCGGGACTTTACGTTTAAGATTACTTTAACGGCTCCTGAATACGTCGATTTAGCATCTTCTTACGAAGGAATTAAAGTTACTGTCTTATTCGAAGACGGTAACCAAACTACCCAAGAAGTTCCTTACACGTTACAATTAAATAAAAATGCTCAAGGAAATTACGAAGGATTCGTCACTTTAAAAGATGGTGAAACATTTACAGTTCGTGATATTCCTGAAGGAACTACATATCTCGTTACGGAAATAGAAGCGAACCAAGATGATTACATCACGACTTACAGTAACAATACATCTGGAACAATTCTATCCGATGGTACAGTTGTAGAATATACTAACTATCGTTATCGAGCAGTTAATTTGACACTTGAAAAATTATTACGTGGAAACGATGTCGAAAGTGACCGTGATTGGACTTTTGAAATTACCTTGAAGTCTAATGAAGAGTTACCACTAGATGGCATCTTCCCATATCGTAAAAATAACGGCGAAGAAGGTTCTATCGAGTTCGTTAAAGACTTAGATGGCCTATACAAAGGAGTAGTCCTCTTAAGAGGTGGAGAGCGTATAATCATCAAGAACTTACCTTATGAAATCGAATATGCTGTCCTCGAAGTAGAGGCCAACAAAGAACGTTATAAGACGACTGTTACCAACGAAAGTGGTCAATTGACTGCAGAACAAACAGAAGTAACATTCGTTAATGAAAGAGATGTACCAAACCCTTCGACGGGCGATGGTCTTGAAACTTACGTTACTTTGTTTACTCTATCTACTCTTGGTATCGCTGGAACTTACGCTTTACGCGATAAAAAGAAGAATAATTAATTCTTGAAAAAACTTACAAGCAATTTACGTTTGTGAGTTTTTTTTACATCTTTTAGGTTTTGTGGTATAA
>CANQDB010000094.1 GCA_947591175.1 uncultured Bacilli bacterium | reverse complement strand
AACTTTCACACTTTGACATAATGCTCTTAAAACAGACATCACGAATACCAAATACTACTTGTTTACCTTCATAAACTCCCTTAATATAAATGTCCCTTTCTTCTTTAGTTTTAAATGGAAAATACATGTTTCACCTCCTTTCGAGGAGGTACTCTAACACAAGTAAAAAATATTATCAAATCGCTAATTTTAAGAATTCCCTTAGGAGAAATTTAAAACAAAATTAAAAATTCCTCTAGGTGAATTTTGAAATTTCTCCTAGGGGAATTTTTTTAGAATTTTTAAAATTACAAGTTTTTTAAATTTTTTTTTAACATAATGAACACAAAAAGAATAGTTCAAGAAAACCATTCCAAAGTTAAAAACTGTTCGTAGAGGCGATTACAAGCATCGATATCCATCGCTTCTTTATCGCGATAAGGATTTTCCAACCCCATCCGATCGTACTTTTCACTTCCTAATTTGTGATAAGGGATAAAGTCTATCTTTTCAATGTTAGGAAGTTGTTTTAAAAACTGTTTTAAGTATTTAATATAAGTTTCACTATCGGTAACACCTGGAACTACTACTTGTCTTATCCAATATGGTTTATGCATCTTGTTAGCCGTTTGAATGAACGATAGACTGTCGTTTATCTCGTGACCTGTTAAATCTAGGTAACCCTGTCTTGTGACATGTTTGATATCTAGGATAACTAAATCGACATAGTTTAATAGTTCTTCGTAGTTACCTAAGCCAACTCCTGCTGTATCCAGGGCAACATTAATGCCTTCTTCTTTTAGACGTTTACAAACGGCTAGTAAAAAATCTGGTTGCATTAATGGTTCACCACCGGAAAAGGTAACTCCCCCTTCTTTACCATAGTACGGTTTAAAACGTAAGATCTTTTTAACTAGTTCTTCTACTTCCATATTGTCTTCTCCTTTCACCCACATTTCAGGATTGTGACAATATTTACAACGAAGTTTGCAGCCAGTTAAGAAGACGACTGTTCTAATACCTGGGCCATCGACTAAGCCCATACTTTCGATTGAATCTACACTACCTAGCATATTACAATTTCTCGTGGAAGGTTCTAGCAATAACTTCTTCCTGTTGCTTTCTGGTGAGTCGGTTAAAGCGAACGGCATAACCGGAAACACGAATAGTTAAAAGTGGGTATTTATCAGGGTTTTCCATAGCGTCGATTAAGGTTTCTCTATGAAGAACGTTAACATTTAAGTGGTGGGCTCCTTGGGCAAAGTAACCGTCTAGAATTGAGACTAAGTTTTTGATTTGATCATCTCTATTTTGGCCTAAGGCTGGTGGAATAATCGAGAAAGTATTTGAAACGCCATCACGGCAACAATCTTGATAATTTATTTTAGCGACGGAGTTGAGGCTAGCAAGAGCCCCATTTTCATCTCTTCCGTGCATTGGGTTAGCGCCTGGAGCAAAAGGTACATGAGCACTTCTGCCATCAGGGGTTGCTCCTGTCTTTTCACCATAGACGACATTGGAAGTAATCGTTAAGACTGATAGAGTTGGGATACCACCACGATATATTTCATGTTTTTTAAGTTCACTATAGAATTTCTCTAAGACGCCTGTGGCAAGTGAATCGACACGGTCATCATCGTTTCCGTATTTAGGGAAGTCTCCTGTTATTTGGAAATCTACGGTAATGCCATTTTCATCTCTTATTGGTTTAACTTGAGCATATTTAATTGCCGACAAACTATCGGCGACAACTGAAAGACCTGCAACACCAAAAGCCATCAAGCGTTCGACATTCGTATCGTGCAAAGCCATTTGGCCACGTTCGTAAGCGTATTTATCGTGCATGTAATGGATAATATTCATAGTATTAACATAGAGTTCTACAACATGTTCTAAGACTTTATCGTATGAGGCTTTGACTTTTTCGTAGTCCAAGACTTCATCATTTAGTGGTTCAATTCCCTCTAAGACTTTGGTCTTTTCCATTTCATCGTATCCAGCATTAATGGCATAAAGAAGAGCCTTAGCCAAATTACAACGGGCCCCAAAGTACTGCATTTGTTTGCCGACTTTCATAGCCGAAACACAGCAAGCGATAGCATAATCGTCGCCAAAGATAGGTCGCATTAAGTCGTCGTTTTCGTACTGAATGGCGTCGGTTGCAATACTCATCTTAGCACAGTACTTCTTAAAGTTTTCAGGAAGTTTATTACTCCACAAAACCGTCATGTTAGGTTCAGGTGCTGGATTTAAGTTCGTTAAAGTATGTAGCATCCGATAAGAATTCTTCGTTACTAGTGGAATACCTTCTTCCGTCACTCCACCAATCGACTCGGTAACCCAAGTTGGGTCGCCTGAAAATAATTGGTCGTACTCTGGAGTACGTAAATGACGCATAATTCTTAATTTTATAACAAATTGGTCGATTAATTCTTGGGCTTCGGCTTCAGTTAGAACTCCTCTTTGCAAATCTCTTTCAATATAGATATCTAAGAAGGTCGAAGTTCTTCCTAAACTCATAGCGGCCCCATTATTTTCTTTGACGGCAGCAAGGTAGCCAAAATAAGTCCATTGCACCGCCTCTTTCGCATTAGTCGCCGGTACACTTATGTCGTATCCATAACTTGACGCCATCTCCTTGATTTCATCGAGGGCTCTAATTTGCTCTGATAATTCTTCTCTTTGTCTAATGACTTCTTCGGTCATAGTTCCTCGAATTGCTTCTAAGTCCTTTTGTTTTTGTTCTTTTAAGAAGGCAGTACCATATAGAGCAATACGGCGATAGTCACCGATAATTCTTCCTCTTCCATAAGCGTCAGGTAGTCCTGTTAAAAGTCCAACGTGCCTGGCAAGACGCATTTCAGGTGTATAAGCATCGAATACTCCTTGATTGTGAGTTTTTCTAAATTCATTAAAATATTTATCGACCGTTGGGTCTAGTTTATAACCATAGGCATCGAGGGAATTATAAACCATTCTAATACCACCATAAGGATTTACCATCCGTTTTAGTGGTTCGTCTGTTTGAAGACCTACGATTACCTCATTATCTTTATCGATATAGCCTGGATCAAAAGCATTTATTCCAGACATATGGACAGTATCGATATCTAAAACTCCTTTTTTAAGTTCTTCTTTTAATAAGGTACTACATCTTTCCCAAACTTTTTTAGTCCTTTCGGTAGTACCCGATAAAAAAGATTCATCTCCTTCGTAAATATGATAATTCTTGAGGATAAAATCACGGACATCGATAGAAGTTGTCCAATTTCCTTCGTTAAATGATTCCCATGCTTCCATTACACTTAGCCTCCCCTTTTTATTCTTTTTCCGGAAAGATTTCTCCTATCCTTATTTTTAGTATAGCACTAGTTTGACATTTTTGAACCCTTATTTACAATTTTATACACGAGAAAATACACTTTGTTGACAACTGAAAAAGACTCGTTTTACAGAGTCTCTTTCAAAGAGTTCTTTGTTAGTTTACAGTTTTCTAAAAGACGAGGATCGTTAGGATTTAGACTAAGAGCCTTTTCAACATTTTCAAGGGCCTTAGTTTTATCACCTAGATAAAAGTAACTGACGGAAAGTAAATCATAAGGGGTGCTATCCCAGCTGAAAGTTTCATTGATGTAAATTTTCTCATGATGCGTTATTTTTAAAGCCTTCTCAACATAGGTAATCACTTTAGGATAATCTTTTAAGGTGTTATATAAAAATGCCATTTCTAGATAAGGATCACGTAAATACGGTGTCTCTTGGATGGCTTTCTCTAGCCACATTTTGGCTTCTTCATAGCGTTTTAAGGCAATGTAACTACGAGCGATAAAACGCATGGAAGCACTACGTTCCTCTTTCCAGGTAGCATTTTTACAAGATAAGTGTTTAATCAAAGTATCAATACAGTCATTCCAACGGTGGTAATACATGTATTCTCTTCCTAAATAGTGTAAGTTACGATCATCTTCGGGGTCTTCTTTAACTGATAGTTCTAATAAAGGTAAGTAGCTACTACGCGATTTGGAAGCATCTGGATAATGATTTACCGTTATTTCATCGGTTCTTGTTATTACTTCGTTAGGTAAATCACAAGTTAAAACTTCGTGAACGGGATGAGTCCAATGATAGCCTTGTCGCGAATGAATCTTTTGAATGTAGAAGTTTACTTTAGGACGCTTGTTTTCATCTAAACTCCAGTTATAGTTATAGGATAGACGCGTTGTTTTATCGGTCCACAGTTGTTCTAACTTTTTCCGCCAACCTTTTTCAATAACTTCGTCTAAGTCTAAGCAAACACATATATCGGCATCTTTTGGTACCATCTCTAAAGAAAGATTACGGGCTACATCGAAACGCCAAGGTGTGATTTTTTTACTTTCGACATTTACTCCACGTTCTTTTAAAAGTTTTACAGTGTTGTCCGTAGAACCAGTATCAAGGACATAAATAGCATCGGCTTCCTTAGCACTTTCGACAAAGCGATCGACGAACTTTTCTTCGTTTTTGCAAATAGCATAAACACATATTTTTCTTTTTGGCATATTTTCCTCCTCGCATTATATCGTATGAAAGGTGAAAAAAGCGATTTATTTTAAATGTCCTGTTTTAGAAAATTTATTCAGAAAGAAAAAAAGAAAAAAGAGGCTTATCGCCCCTATTTCTAATTTAGTTTTTTAACTGCTAGAGATGCTTGATTTACTGTACCATCCGTACTATCTACAGTAGATGTTAAAGCAATATCAATCGTATCTCCCACGGCTAAAGTTGTGATGACATTACCACTAAAGGATTCACTTTCGTTAGCAGTAAAGGTTAGGGTTTGAGATGTTCCTGGAATAGTAGTACCACCATTACGAACAAATGCCGTTAAGTCTCCAGCGTTATCTAGTTCAGCATTGACGTGATAAGTAATTTCGTAATCCCCTGCTTCAGTAATTGTTATTGTGTTTGGAGTTGATGTACTATCGACATCTAGTTCATCCATGGCTGTACTTAGTGTTACTTGAGTTGGAGCAGCAGTTGAAGTAGCAAAATCTTGTGGTGCTGTAGAATAGAATCCGCCATAAGCATTTAGTCCATTAGCAGGACCTGTTGGTCCTTCTGGTCCAGCCTCTCCTGTTGCGCCTTGTGGTCCGGCTTCTCCAGTTGGTCCTTGTTGTAAAGTGAAGTTAAGGATTGCATCAGTTGGAGTACCTACGTTTTCTACAGCAGGAGCATCTCCTGAAGTAACAGTTCCGATTGTTATAGTAGCAGCAGTTCCAGGGTCCCCTGTAGGTCCTGTTGCTCCGGTTTCACCAGTCGGTCCAATTGGTCCTATTGGTCCAGTTTCTCCTGTT
>CANQDB010000093.1 GCA_947591175.1 uncultured Bacilli bacterium | reverse complement strand
TTTCATCTATATTTTCAAGTGCGAGTCTTAAAGCTTTTGAAAGTGATACTATCAAAGGTAAAGCAGGAGTTCCACTACGATAAATAGTTTGACTTTTACCACCATGAATAAGCGGCTCAAGTTCAATTCCCTGTTTTTTTATAAGACATCCAACTCCCTTTAAGCCATAAAATTTATGAGCACTACAAGTAAAAAGATCCACATTGGTTAAATCAATAGGAACTTTTCCAACCATTTGAGTTCCATCAACGTGAAAAAAAGTAGTAGGATAATCTTTTAAAAATTTTCCAATCCGTGAAATATCTTGTAAAATTCCAACTTCACTAGAAACACCCGCAATAGTTACTAAGAGTGTATCTTTAGTAACTATTTTTTGCAAAGCCTCAAAATCAATTTGTCCGTTTTCTAAAAGTGGCACATAGTCAACAATAAAACCTTGTTTTTCTAAAAAATCAAGTGTCTCTAAAATACTAGAATGTTCTAGTTTGGTCGTAACGATATGTTTTCCTCGATAAGGATATTTCAAAGCGATTCCTTTAAGTGCTAAATTGTTACTTTCACTAGCACAACTTGTGAAAATTACTTCCTTAGGTTGAACTTTTAAAAGATCAGCAACCTGCTTAGTTGCTTCTTCCATCAAACGATGAACCTCAGTTCCCAATTCGTGAAGAGAATTAGGATTACCAAAATAGACTTCATTTGTCTTTACAAAAGAATCTAAAACTTGTTTATCAACAGGAGTAGTTGCACTGTAATCTAAATAAATCATATCCATCCCTCATTCAATCGTTACTATTTTATCATAGAATGAAATCTTTGCCTAGGATAAATTAGGACTTATTACTTAAAAGCAATCATTTAAAAGTTATTCTATTTTCTTTTCAACATAAAATACATCATTAAATCAATTGACAATTTTCGACATCTTGTCGAAGCCGACAAAATGTCAATTAGCAAAAATTAATAATATCTTTCAATTACCTAGTTTTCTCTTTTAAAAATCTAAAATATGCTTGTTGGCAAGTAGAATCTTCCAATATTTGATCCAAATACTTTATAAAATTTCCAACCTTTCGTCGTTCTGTCAACTCTTCAAAATGTCTTCTAAACTCCGCCTTATTTTTTGTTGTCAATAAAGACGCAAAATGCCTTAAAGCATTAAGTTTCATATCTTCCTGATCATAATAAGCATAAAGACAATTAGGAATTGAAATGTGATGAACTTCAAACCAAGGAGATAACACTAAACCATGATTATTTTGAATATAAAAGACATCATAAGGATTGGTGGAGAAAGTCTCGGAAGTATCTAAATTAATTTGAAAGCACTTATCAAAATAAGAATAATCATGTGTCAACAATTGAATTTCTATCCGATGAAAGAACTGAAAAAAAGATGATATAACTTCTTGTTCATCATGATGAAGTCTTATTTCTACAAAAAGACGCCCTAATCTCTTATGTTTGATAATTAAATCAACGGAACCATCATATTCCTGAGAATATTCTTTTGTTAAATCGGGATGGACAATCGTAATATTCCGACTTAACTCTACTTCAGGAATAGCAAAATAAAAACTTAAAAACGAAACCAACAATTCAGGATGTTCAGGATTTCCTAACATCCTATTAAACATAAAATCACAATCAAAAGGAATAATTTCTCCTTTTCTTAACGAACGTGCAACCATAATAACCTCTTCTTTCTATAGGTCTTAAATATCCCTACAATTATATAATTCGCTAAAAAAAGAGATTTTTCTTAAAAAAATTGCAAAAAAAGACAAATTCCTATGAACTCGCCTTTTTTCCCATCACTTCTAATAAACGTTCGTGAATACCAGGTTCCACTAGTTCTAAAGTGTTGATACCCGTCTCCAAAGAACCTTTATAATTACCTTTATAGAAAAGCATTTCAGCCCGTTTCAAACCTTGGTGAACTTCTTCCTTATCATAACGGTAACGATTGCCATAAACGATAGCCATTTCGGCTAGTTGAGCAGTTCTAATCATTTCATTTGTCGTATTAAACAACTTCAAAACTAAGTCTCTTGCCGTATCGACCCTAGTATTTAAAACTTTTATCTCGATAGGTTTTTTCTCTAACTCTTTGATAATTTCCAAAATTGCTTCGTTGGCTTCTGCTAACTCTACAAAGTAATTATTCGTGATAATTGGTAACTTGTAACTTCGAATACGAATCTTACATTGCTTCAAAACAATCTGAATTTCATCTAATTGTTCATGTGCTCTTAATTCATCATCGTACATGCTACCTAAAGATTTTAACGAAATATCAAGATTTTCTTCCAATTGTTGTAACAACAATGTCAAACGTTCCAACTCTTTAAATTGTTTTGAATATGGTTCCTTTTGTTCTTCGACTTCCTGAATTAAATTTTCATAAGCAGAAATGATACCATCTAATTCGTCCTTAACTTCATCCAAAGCCGTTAAATCATCAGCAGTCAAATCGTACATATTCTTAATATCGTCCATCTGAGCATAGATATCATCGACTAATTTAGTAACTTTATCAAGTTTATTACTAAAATCGATGACGTTATCTTCATAAGACTTACGGCTAGTTTTCTCTTTTTCAAAATCATTAAATAACGAATCCAAATAATCGAGCATCGTCTTAAGTTCAAACATACACTCTTCGAGATTTAAAACTTTAATACGATCCATAATTAACGTAATATTTTTCTTAGACTCTTCCATATTATAAGGAATATTTAAGTAATCCAAAGGATATCCTTCATTAACCATAGTCTCATAAGTATCTTCGATATCTTCAATTCGCTTAGGAATCAATTGTTTTGTAAGTAAAATTAATTGCGGAACCTCTTCGATAACCACCGACATATGGTCTATCATGTTATCCAAAGCCTTAACGATATGAACAACCTCGTTATATTCGTTCTTCTCCATAATAGATTCGAAGTCCAAGAATCGTTTTTCGATATTTTCAAATTGTAAATCGATTACTGGAGCAATCTCGTCGTAATCCAACTTATGATCTTGGAATTCTTTAGAAAGAGAACGATATTTTGTCTTTAACTTAATAATAATTCCACGATACTTTTCTTCACTTACAGTAATCTCTTTAATATCGTTCATCAAACGATCCGCGGCTTCTTTTGCTTTATAGATTTCAAGTTCCGTCTTAGCCATCTTCATGCGAGCATTCTTATAGTCCTTAGAACTTACTGACAAATCCAAATCGATAAGCATATCATCAATTTTCGTCAATTTATCGACCTTTATATTCTCAAAGCGCTCTTGCCAACGTTTGTACTTTTCTTCCATCTTATCGTTTTTAACAATAGACTCAACCTTCGATAATTCAGATAATACAGGAGTACTAGCGATTAAATTCTTTTCTTTATCAAGTTCTTCTACTTCCTTTTGAATACTATTCTCTCTATTTTTTTTCATCACAACAAAAGTAATCACTATCAAAAGAATAGCAACAGCGACGAAAACACCGATAATCAAAAGAGTAGATGGATTCATCAAATCACCCCAATGCGACTACTATATTACCATTTTACCACAAGTTAAGACTTTTTTCGTCCTTTTTTGAGAAATTTATTAAAAACTCTTCAAGGAAAAGAAAAAGTCGGCTGCAAAGACCAACTTTTTAAATTAATATTATCCATTTTTTACAACAACTTGAACATTAGGATTGCAATCAGTTCCGCTCAAAACAGCTTTAGAAGAAGAAACCCATTGTTCCATTATTTCTATATCTTCGAGATTTTTTACATAAATAGTAGTCAGTTGATCACAACCATTAAACACATGTTTATATTCAGTTATATTAGATATAGACCAACCACTCAAATCTAAAGTAATCAATGAATGACAATCATAAAACATTCCACTAGCAGTAACACCAATTTGAAAACCAACTTTTTTTAAACTTGATGTATCCCAATTTTCTATTCCTATAATAGAAGTTAATAAGGAACACCTATTAAACACGCCATTCATATCAGTTACACTTGATGTGTCCCAGCCACTTAAATCTACAATAGTTAATTGGCTACACCAAGAGAACATACCAAACATTTCCGTTAAGTTTGACGTGTCCCAACCACTTAAATCTAAAATACCTAATTGAATACATCCCAAGAACATATTAGACATATTCGTTACATTTGATGTATCCCAACTTGCTATTGAACTTAAATCGGTTAATTGCTCACAATTATTGAACATCGAAGACATATTCGTTACACTTGACGTATCCCAATCTTCAAGGAAACTAAAATCAATTAGTTGACTACATTCTTCGAACATATATGACATATTAGTTACTTCAGACGTATCTAATGTTTCTAATCCTTTTATTTCTTTTAATTTATCAAAACAATTAGAATAATCACCTCCAAATAAATAACTTGAGTTCTCATTTAAATAAATGGTTTTTGCATTAGAAGTTATATACACTGAATATGTTTCTTCCTCTTCTAATATTGGATTTTGAACTAAATATGCTGTTACTTTACCAGAATCATCAGGATTTGCTGTTATATCCCAACTTGCATCCGTTTCACTTGGTACTTCACTTGTTTTTACAAAACTTATACTTGTTATTTGTGATTTGGTAATTTCTATATCACTAGGTTTTAGCCAACTATCACTTGAACTTGTTGCCATAAATGTTGCTCTTGGTGGTATTGGATCAGGTAACTTTTCGTTTGAAGCATACACATTTACGTGAACACTGAAGACTTTGTTTCCGTATACCCATTCTCCATCTTTATTTACTTTATTAGCATTATCATCAATCCACATACGATATCTATAGGTCTTTACATAATCTTGTACATTATTATTGACCACATCTTGTAATAATGTTCTTCCATTTAAATTATCTTTTACTGGTGGTACTTGACTTACCCATAATTCATTAAACAAATTTACATCTTCATTAGTCCAATAATTATTAATTGGTTCTTCATTTCCATTTGAAGCATCCGTTAAATAAGTCTTTACTACTTTTTCTGGCAAAGCATCTAACTCTAAACTTTCTGATTCATTGGTAAGATATACTTCATAATAGATTGGTGCTCCTTGTGTTGTTGCTCTTACTTGGAATTCAAACATTCCCGGTTGTTCTTGATTCTTTCCTTTGTCATCAGTCATAGGAAAAGCATTACTTATTGAAATCTGATTACCATCTTGATTTGGTAATTCATCATAGACAAAGTACATAGTACCTGTCGTTAAGGTATTAAGTTTTACTCCTTCTTTTGAATAAGTAAAGAAGGCATAAGTAGTTCCTACTGTTAAGAGAACTAATCCTAATACTAAAACTAGTATCATTACTTTTTTCTTTTTATT
>CANQDB010000092.1 GCA_947591175.1 uncultured Bacilli bacterium | reverse complement strand
TTTCTATTTTTTCTTCCATTTTTTCCTCCATTATAAAAACTGTGTACTCACTTTTACACAGTTTATTATATAAGGTCCAACAACAATAACGGCAACGCGAACAACAACAACTCGTTCCGCCTGGTGCTCGTTCCTAGACTATGGTATAAAATGCGAATAGCATTCCTTTCATGTTTATATTTACGGATATTTCACAAAGGTTTACCATCGAAGATAAATTCCTTTTCATCTTAATATAAGATGAATAAAAACATAAAATATAGTTTTCTAGTTAGTAAGTCAAACTGAATATTAGGAGACTATCTATCGAAAAAGCAGTGCATTTCACATTTTTTTCACTGCTTTTTATTTTTGAAGGTTATATGATATGAGTTATATATACGAAAAGTATTTGGATTTAAAAAAAGAAAATAAAGATTGTTATTATCTATTTGAATGTGGGGCTTTTTACTTGTTTCTCGATGAAGATTCTCACATTATGTCCTCTATTCTCTCTTTGAAAGAATTATCTTTTACCAAAGATATTATGAAGTGTGGATTTCCTAAAAATGCACTTTCAAAATATCAAGAGATATTAAATAATAAAAAAATCAATTATAAGATTATTAATCAAGAACATCATTTGAAATCCACTAATTGTGATTCTTCCGATGATGTTCAAAAATATTTATCACAACTAGATATTTATAAAATAAGTCCAATGGATGCTTTTCAAATATTAGTTGAATTAAAGGAGAGGTGTAATCATGAGTAATAATGATAAAGTTACGTTAGTAGACATCAAGAAAGGCGAAGAAGATATTTTAGAAGTGCTCAAGAAAAATGAAGGGGTAGAAGGACTACTTATCTATAGGCAATATATAGAAATGATCATTTATACAACTACTTTATTACTTAAATATCCTAAAAGTGAACGTTATGGTCTTAGTGCTGATGTTCGTGAGGCTATTTACGATGGCTTAAAAGATATACTGTTTGCTTATCGTTTTTATGAAAAAAAAGATAAATTGCATTATTTATTTGAATTGGATGTGCAATTAAAATTTATTAAAGCTTTAGCTCGTATTTCTTATCGAAAAAAGTATATTAGTAATAAAAATTATAGTGCTTGGTGTAAAAAGCTTTATAATCTTGGTAATTTGTTAGGAGGATGGATTGCTTCGTGCCAAAAAGCCTAAAGGTAAAATTAAGTGATAAACTTAATTACTCTTGTTTTTATGAAGCTTATTTGAGAACTTGTAAACATAAAACTTTAACAAAAGAAATACTTACTTTTGAGTTGGACTTAGAAACTAATTTAATGAGTCTTGTTCAGCGTATAAAAAATGGTACTTATCATTTAACCCCTTATTATCATTTTACAATTTATGAACCAAAGAGAAGAGAGATATTGGCTCTTCCTTATAAAGATCGCATTGTTTTACAGTGGTATATTGGAGAATTTATTAAACCTTATATTGTGCCACGATTTATTAAGGATACTTATGCTTGTCTTGATAATAGGGGTATTCATTTAGCATCAACTAACTTGCAAAAATATATGCGTATTATGAATAGAAAGTATGGTGCATATTATGTTATTAAGTGTGATATTCATCATTTCTTTTATTCGATTGATTTAGATATATTGTATGATATTTTAAAAAAGTTTATCAAGGATAAGGATCTTCTTGCTTTTACACATCAATTGATTTTTGAAAATAGTGCTGGTAAAGTAGGTATTCCTATCGGAAATTATACTTCACAATATTTTGCTAATATATATTTAAGTAAATTGGATTACTTTGTTAAGCATGAATTACATATAAAATATTATTTACGTTATATGGATGATTTTGTTCTTTTAGTTTCTTCTAAAGAAGAAGCTAAAAGGATATTTAGTGCTATACAACACTTTTTATGCTGGGAATTAAAACTTAAGTTAAACCCTAAAAGTTGTTATTTCCCCAGTAAAAGGGGAATTGATTTTTGTGGCTATAGAGTTTTTGAAACTCATCGTTTAATAAGGAAAAGAAGTGTTATTAAGATTAAGAAAAAGATTAAAATTTGGAATAGTCTGAGTGAATCAGAGAATTCTGATATTCATCAAGTTTTGATTTGTTGGAATTCTTTTTTGGGACATAGTTCACATGCGGATAGTTACTGTTTACAGAGAAAGTTATTTTCGACATTTACTTTTCTAGGTAATTATCCTAATTATTCTTTTAGGTCTTGTAAACTATCGTATGGTAAGGATAAAATAACATGATGCAGGTGGTTTGTTTTCATGATTGTAAAAAATTTGGGAGGATAAAATAGTAGTTATTGACTTAAATAATCAATTACTATTTTTTCTATTTCAACCCAATGCTCACTTTCTTGATGACATCTTAAAATTATTAAATAATTATCACCATCAATTCTTCACCCTATTCTTACTTGTTTTAATCTTTGTTGTACTATTATTTTATTATAACTTCCCATTGCTCGTCTTTTTACAAAAACGTCTTTACCTACAAAAAAATGCATCCAATTTTTTCTAAAACTAAAGACTTTGTGTTAGGAATTTGGTACAATTAATAAAAAAGGAGCTACATACTATGATAGAAAAATTACCTAATAATCTTATTGAGTTTATTGAAGCAGGAGAAGGAACAACAATTGAGTATAAAGAAGCAAAAAAGAGTTTACCTAATTCTTTGTTTGAATCTGTTTGCTCAATGTTAAATAGAAATGGTGGACATATATTTTTAGGTGTCAATAATGAATCTGAAGTAATTGGTGTATATAAAGATTATGCTAAAGCAATGAAAAAAGAATTTGTAGATTTATGCAATAATCCTGAAAAACTATTCCCGACGGTTCATCTTGATATAAAAGAATATATTTATGAAGATAAGCACATATTATATATTTATGTTCACGAAAGTTCAGATGTTCATAAAACGGCAAATAAAATTTATGATAGAAACGAAGACGGAGATTTCGATATAACCAATAATACTACTTTAATATCTAATTTGTACATTAGAAAAAGAAGTACTTATATAGAAAATAAAATATATCCATTTGCAACAATGAATGATTTAAGAATAGATTTAATTGATGAAGCTAGAAAAATGGCTTCAAATAGAACTTCAAATCATCCATGGTCAAAAATGAACAATGAAGAAATGTTAAGAAGTGCTGGATTATATGAAAGAAATTTAGAGACTGGTAAAGAAGGCTTTAATTTAGCTTGTCTATTAATATTTGGGAAAGATGATATAATTTCTTCAGCGTTGTCGAATTAGTAAAATTATTAAATAAATATTTTAAACAGTTGTATTTTGATTATGGAGATGGATTTTTGTTTTATTCTAAAAATCATATTAAATATTCAAGATTTGGAATAAATTTTATTATTAAAACTTTAGTAGATAAATTAAAAATTTTATACCCAAGATATTTTAAAGGAAATTACCATCCTCATAGTTTTCGTCATTCCAAAGCTACACATCTTTATAATAATGGTACCCCACTTTTATACATAAAAGATTTTCTTGGACATTCTACAATAACTACTACAGAAATATATGCAGCACCTGATTCTAAAAAGCAAAGAGAACTTATTTTGAAAAATGCTAGTGAAATAAAAATTAAAACAAACTATTCAAATGGTAAAAAAGAATCTCTTGATATTTGGTTAAAAAGTGGCTCTTCCGCAAGTTTAAGTATATGTGTAATTTTTAGTAGATAGATTTTAAATCTACTTTTTATATGTTAAACTTTATACTATAAGGAGTAGTTGTTAGTGTGATAGAAAAAATATTAAGTTATGGAGAAAATTTTTACATCGAAGATATTAAAAAAATAAACGATAAAAACATGATATATATAAAATCTAATACAGAAAATTGTAAATGTCCAAAATGTAAAAAAATAAGTAGCAAAAAACATTCAACATATAAAAGGAAAATACAAGATACCCCTATTCAAAATGTAGAAACTTGGTTAGTAGTAAATGCTTATGAATATGAGTGTCTTAATGAAGAATGTGAAATAACAACATTTAACGAATCTTTGCCTTTTGCTCGAAAAAATAAAGTCATGACGGATAATTTAATTCAACTTATTTTATCCATTTCAATCTTTATGAGTTCCAGTGCTACTTCACTTATATTGTCTTTTTTGGGAGTTAAAGTGAGTGCTGATACAATTGATAGAATTATTCATAAAATTGAAGCCATTGACAATCCAGATATTGAGGAAGTTGAAATTGATGATGTTGCAATAAGAAAGGGGCAAACTTATGCTACTGCAATATATGATTTAAATGATCATCATTTACTTGCACTTTTAGAAGGAAGAGATTCAAATAGCATACGGGATTGGTTAATAAAACACCCTAAAATTAAAACTGTTGCTAGAGATAGAGCTAGTGCTTATGCAACAGTAATAAGCGAAGTCTTACCTAATTGTATGCAAGTAGCAGACAGATTTCATTTGTTTCAAAATTTAATAGAATATTTAAAAGATATATTTTATAAAGAAATACCCGAAAAAATATTTATAAAAAATTCTAAAATTGAAGATAAAAATAATATTAAAAAAATTCCAATTAAAACAAACATTGATAATGCGAAACTAGAAAAAATGGATTATGATAACTCTCCACCAAAAGACAAGGATGGGAATATAATTTACTTTAATAAGGATTTACTTAATAAGAATTCCAATATCTATCAAAAATATCAGAAAAAAAGAGATGATAAAAAAGATAAAATTAAAAAAATACGTAAACGAGCAAAAGAAGAATCTTGTCATAAAAAAATAATGGATGAATTCAATGTATCTAGAAATACACTAAAGAAATACATAAAAATGACAGACGAAGAGGTAGAAAATGTATCCTCTATAAATGTCACAAAAGAAAATAGAGTTTTAGATAATTTTACAAATATAATATATAAAATGCTATTAGATAAAATATCTTTAGAATATATTATTGAGTATGTAGTTCAAAAAGGATATCTTGGTTCTATTGGTACCCTAAAAGGATATATATTCAGTTTGATAAAAAATAACAATTTATCTTATAATTGTTCAAAGTTAATATTTGAACAGTATACCTATCCAGATGATGTTGTAGTAATTACTAGATTAGAACTCTTAAAAAACATTTTAATAATAGATGAGGAGAAGAAAAACAAAGAGACTGAAAAATATATTAATCTAATTAAAGATAAGTATCCTATAGTTAAAGATGTTCAAAATATATTTTATGATTTTCATAAAATAATGTTTGGAAATAATCCTACTGAGTTAGATATGTTTATTGAAAAATATAACTCAAAAATTAATTCATTTTGTAATGGATTAAAAAAAGATATTGCACCCGTTAAAAACGCAATATCTAATGAGATAAATTCTGGATTTGTTGAAGGTAACAACAACAAATTTAAACTCATCAAAAGAATTGTATATGGAAAACAAAAATTAGTCAA
>CANQDB010000091.1 GCA_947591175.1 uncultured Bacilli bacterium | reverse complement strand
TTGGCATTATTGTTAATATTAACTTCGAAAGAGGAGTTAAGGAAGGTAAGTAAAGGTGATCAAATAATGGAGAAAGTTGTAAATAAGTTAGAGAACCTATCGAGTGGATATCTATTAAGTGATGCAGAGTTAGAAGCCTTCGATGAATATGAGAAAAAGACTTTAAAAGAAGAGGGGATTGAAGAAGGCAAGCGAGAAGTTGCTATAAAGATGCATAACAAAGGATTGGATATAAAGACAATCATAGAATGTACGGGACTATCTCAAGAAGAAATCGAAAATATAATTAGTTCTATAAATTAAGGAACCGCCAAAGTTCCTTTTCGATTGCTCCAAAAAGGACTTTATTTTTTAAGCCACTTCTAGTATAATATCTAGTAGCGAAAGGGGAATCCTCATATGGATAGTAGTTTAGATAGAAAAAACATATTAGTTATGAAGCTACTTCATTATTTTATTACGGAAAAAAACTATAATCCAATCATTTTACAAGGGGCCAAAGACGAGATATGGCTTGAGAATCTTGAAAGTGATTATAAAATAGTTCGGATTGTGTCGGGGTACATCCATAATGAAGAACAGATGGATTTTGACCTTTATCGGACTCGTAAAGTAATGAATAAGATTAAACATAAGACATTTTCTTTCCAAATGAATTTACTTAGTATTTATACAGATTTAGGAGATAATGCCGAATTACATAGTGATAAAAACATAGAATCTATCTTCTTGATGGATGAAAAAGATTTGCAGAAGTATCCGACAGTTTTAAAAATATTTCCTAATATGGATAAAAAGTTAACCTTTACGGAAGAAGGACTACAATTATTCTTGAAGATTACAGACGATATCAATCGTAAAAATAGAACCGATGCTGAAAAAGTTGAAAAAGTTTTTGAACCGAAGAATCCGATTATTACAAAGACTCTTATCGCCATTAATGTAATTATCTTCTTGTTTATGTATCTATCAGGTTCCTTCGATTATTATTTAAATGAGTATTGTGTTTATGGACCTTTTATTAAATTAGGAGAGTATTATCGTCTAATAACCGGAACGTTTTTACATCTAGATCCTTTCCACTTGATTGTCAACATGTACTCACTTTACATTATCGGTAGTCAAGTAGAAAGTTATATGGGACGGTGGAAGTTTGCAGTAATCTATCTCTTTAGTGGCTTCTTAGGTAGCCTCATGTCCATAACTTTAGGAGATTATCCGAGTGTTGGAGCAAGTGGAGCCATCTTTGGTTTACTTGGAGCCTTGTTATATTTTGGTTACCATTATCGCGTGTACCTCGGCAACGTCTTAAAAAGTCAAATTATTCCGTTAATTGTTTTCAATTTGATGCTAGGTTTCATTTTTAATGGTATTGATAACTGGGCTCATATCGGTGGTCTCATCGGAGGAGTCTTAATGAGTATTGCCGTCGGAGTTAAAAACAAGAGTACAACTTTTGAAAAAGTTAATGGCTGTATTGTGACAGCAATATTTACAGTCTTTCTCATTTATATGTGTTTCTTTTATTAAGTGTTTCTATTTACGTAAAAGCAAACATTTAGTATAATAGAAAGTAGGTAAGGTGAAAGATATGAATTTTCAAATAAATTATCAGTATGTTATTCTGATTGTAGTTTTCTTAATTATCGTTCTAGCAATTTTGAAGGCTACTAAAAAAGATGCTCATTTAGAGATGAATAAATTACTAGAGTTTCTTGGTGGTAAAGAGAATATTATCGATACTGAAACTAATTTATCCCGCTTCAAGGTAACGGTTAAAGACGTCAATAAAGTAAACAAAGAAGCTATTCAAAAATTAGGAGCCAAAGGTATCGTCGAGATCGACAATCAATTAAAGATTATTTTAGGACCTGGAAGTAAACAATTAAAAAAATATATCGATGACTTAAAATAGAACCGCAAAGGTTCTTTCTTTTATGTATAAAAAACTCTAAAAATCTTCTTTTTCTAACAACATTCGACAAAATACGACAAAAGAAAAGCGTATAGTTAACTGTGAAAAGAGGTAATAGAGTATGAACTATTTCGAAGGAATGATTATCAATATTATATTTTTACTTTTTCCCTTGTTTTTATATGTTTTCTATATAGCCCATTTAAATAATCTCAACAAAAAAGAGAACTCTTTGTTTTTATCGCTTGCTTTAGTAAGTTCTCTATATTTGGTTATGCGTTATGGAACAATTAAAGTTGGAAATATCAGTTTAGTTGTCCTCTTTGATTTACCAATTCTTATCGCTTATGTTAAAAAACAACCTAAAACAGCCGTTGGCATGTCCATTTTTTTAATCCTCTATCACACGTACACTTCGCATCAAACAGTATATTTTGCTCTTGTCGAATATGTCCTTTACTTTATTATTTATCTCATCTTTACGAAGAAAAATTTAAACAAAGATTTTACTATTCATGGCTTTGTTCTAACTAAAACCTTTTTCTTAGCTATTCAAACTTTTTATCAAACACCAATAAGCCCTACATTTGCTCCTAATTTTGGTATTATTCTTTTAAATATGATTCTCTTCTATCTTGTAGCCTACATCGTGATTGTCCTTTTACATAAAGGCGAAGAAATAATTGACTTGAACCAATCATTAAAAGATTTAGAGAAAGAGAAATTTTTACGGACGGCCTTATTTAAAATTACTCACGAAATAAAGAATCCGATTGCCGTTTGTAAAGGTTACCTCGATATGTTAGATTTAAACGACCATAAAAAGATCCGTAAGTATATTCCAATTGTCCAACGTGAAATAGAAAGGACTTTAAATCTTATGGACGATTATTCAACTTATGCTAAGAAGATTAAAGTAGACTTAGATATCATGGATTTATATTATTTACTTGAAGATACGATGAATCAATTAGAGAGTCTTTTCGAAGAAAATGGAATCGAAATTAAATTCCATATCCCAACGGATGAACTCTATATCGAAGGCGACTACAATCGTTTGAAACAAGTGTTAATCAATATCTTTAAAAATGCGGTCGAGGCCAAAGATGAAACTAAAAAAATGACGATTAAACTAGAAGTAGAGAAACAAAAGGACTCTATTTCCTTAAAAGTTTCTGATAATGGCAAAGGAATGGATGACGAAACCTTACGCAAAGTTTCCGAACTATTCTTTACGACTAAACCCAATGGTACAGGTTTAGGAGTAGCCTTATCCAAAGAGATTATTGAACTTCATCATGGAACAATTAATTATGCATCCGAGTTAGGGAAGGGAACAACAGTTACGATTACTTTGCCATTAAAAGAAGAACTAAACGAATTTTGATATAAAAAAACGCCCAAATTAGATTGGACGGTATTTATCAGCATCTTTCATCGGATTCTTAGGATCGATATAATCGGTGAACAAAATGCCATTTAAATGATCTATTTCGTGTTGAAAAGCGATTGCTAATTCTTCGCGAGCCCTTACTCGAATCTTGTTTCCTTCTGTATCGTAGCCTTCGACGGTAACCCTAGCATAACGGGGAACAATTCCTTCGACTTCACGATTGACACTTAGGCAACCTTCTCCTTGGTCGACGTATATCTTTTCCATCGAATTACTAACGATTTTAGGATTTACGACGACGTAAGTATCGAACCCATCCTCGACTTCTTCGACAATTGTAATATAACGCTTAGGAATTCCTAGTTGAATAGCAGCCATTCCCATACCAGGACGTAAATCGTACTTTTCCGCTTTCTCTTCGATTTGACTATTCGTTAGATACTCGACCATCAAATCGATTTTTTTTAAATCCTCTTTTTGCATTGGGAATGTTACTTCTTCACTTACCATACGTAATCTTTTATCTTTTTCATCTAAAATATCTTTCATTTTTAGCATAGATTTTCACCACGACCATATTTTATCAAAAAAAAAGCAAAAAAGGAAGTTTTTTCTCCCTTTTTCTATCTAGCAAAATGTGAACCTATAACGATAACTAATAAAATGAATAGAACTAAGACAATTGCGTAGTAAGAAGTTCCATTATTTGATCCACATTGTCCATAACTTGGGTAAGGCATATAATTACCACAACCACAAGGTGAGCCACCATAATACATACTCATTCCTCCTTTATGATGATTCTAATATAGGTTATTCTACTTACTTTACTTTTGCTATTACAAACATCCAAAAAAGTCTTAAATAAACAAGTGATTTGTGATATCATTAACATAGAAGGTAGGTGGAAAGATGAGGAAAGTAATCCAAAAAATAGATAAGCCGTTACTTATTATTGCGATTATTTTGTTTGCTATCGGTCTCGTTATGATCTTTTCTTCATCTAATATCATCGCTTTTATGAAAAATGGGGCTAAGACCTATAATTACTTTATGAAACAAGGTATCTTTATTGCAGGAAGTGTGGTTTTAGCTTTAATCTTATTGAAATTTAAAACTAAGTCTTATGCTTTTTTATCGTGGGTCGCGGTTATTGGTATAACTGGAATCCTTTTTGCTTTACTTGTATATGGTTCTATTAAAAATAGGGCTATAAGTTGGTTCGATTTAGGTTTCTTTAGTATTCAACCATCGGAGTTTGCCAAACTTATTATTATCGTGTGGATGGCCTCCTATTATGAGACGAATAAAAAGAAATTAGATCGTTATACAGTTAGTCTTTTTCCACTTTTAGTAGCCTTAGTAATAGCTGGATTAATCTTTCTTCAACCAGATTTAGGAACGATGATTATCTTTTTAACAATCGTCGCGTTTATCTTTTTAGCGTCTCCCGTCTCGAAAGAAATAAAGGGGCGAATCGTACTTTTAGGAGTTGGGGCTATATTTGTCGTCGCGATGGTCGTCTTAGGATCAGGCAAAGATTTATTATTAGATAGACAGATGCAACGTTTTAATTTTAGGGAACCTTGTAGTAGGTATACTGAAGAAACAGGTTACCAAGTATGTAATGGTTATATTGCAATTCATAATGGGGGAGCCTTTGGTGTTGGTTTAGGAAATAGTACCCAAAAGTATTTATATTTACCAGAAGCCCATACCGATTCAATCTTTGCTATTGTTATGGAAGAATTGGGCTACGTTCCATCTCTTGGAATTATACTTTTATATTTTTTGTTAATCGGTCGTATTATTAAAATAGGTAAAGAAAGTTATACTGATCAAGGAGCCCTCATGTGTTATGGTATAGCTATTTATATTTTAGTTCACATTGTTATCAATCTCTTTGGCCTCTTTGGCCTAATGCCTCTAACAGGTGTTCCTTTACCATTCATGAGTTATGGTGGAAGTTTTGCAATGGTGTTGATTTTATCTTTGGCCATCGTCGAACGTGTAAACTATGAAACCAAGAAACAGGAAGAAACAAATTCTAAGAGAAAACAAAAGAAATTACAAAAAGCCTAGATTTTGCACTTGTCAATTTGACAGGTTTTTTTGTCAATTTGCTTGACTGGGGGGGGTATGTTTGATTTATAATGTATATATACTA
>CANQDB010000090.1 GCA_947591175.1 uncultured Bacilli bacterium | reverse complement strand
ATTGAAAAAAATATAGAAAAGCACAGATAAATAAAGGAAAAAACAGGTAGTTTGTATATCAACTTTGCACACTACCATAATGACAAGGACGTGATAATATGAAAAAGAATATTTTAACAGGTATAAGACCAACTGGAAATCTCCATTTAGGTCATTATTTTGGAGCGGGTCAAAATTGGTTAAAATTACAAGATGACGAACAATATGATTTTCATTTAGAAATTGCTGATGTGCAAGCCTTAACCGACCACTTCGATGATCCGGCCATGGTTAGAAAAAACGTCTATGAACTAGCCACTGATTTATTATCGATTGGGTTAAATCCTAAAAAAGTTCACTTATACATCCAATCGCAAATACCAGAAATTGCCGAACTCACTGTTTTTTATTCGAACTTAGTCACGATGGCTCGTCTTTATCGTAATCCAACAGTTAAAACAGAGATCAAACAAAAGAAAGAGTTATTTGGTAACGAAGGTGAAAGTGTCACTTATGGATTTGTCGGCTACCCCGTCAGTCAAGCCGCCGATATTACCGCTTTCGACGGTGAACTAATCCCCGTTGGAGATGATCAACTACCTCTAATTGAACAATGTCGCGAAATTGTCCGTAAATTTAATTCTATTTATGGTGTAACCTTAAAGGAACCTGAACCACTTTTATCCCCAACTCCTCGTATTAAAGGATTAGACGGCAACGATAAAATGGGTAAAAGTTTAGGTAATGCTATTTACTTAGTAGACGACGAAGAAACTATTCATAAAAAAGTCATGAATGCTATAACGGATCCTGATAAAATCAAAAAGGATGATCCTGCTAACCCCGAAATATGTATGGTTTACTACTATCACAAATTAATTAAAAATCCTAATTTAGAAACAGTTTGTGAGGAATGTAAAAAAGGTCACCGTGGTTGTGTCCAATGTAAAAAAGAACTCATCACCAAAATGAACGAGTTCTTAGAACCAATTAGAGAAAAGAAAAAATACTACGACACTCATCCTGAAGAAGTTAAAGAAATACTTCAAGAAGGAACAAATCACGCAAGAGGAAAGGCTAAAGAGACAATTACTAAAGTTAAAAAAGCGATGCAAATAGATTATTAAAAGACTTCTCGAGAGAGTCTTTTTTTTATACTTTTTTAGTATGTGAAAGCTGTAATAATTGATAAAGTTTTTCGTGTTTAGGATTAAAGTAATCGAAACTATTTACTAACTTTTCGTACATGACTTTTAAATCGTTTTCATCTTCATCGAAATATTCTTGATATAAATAGTGCAATTTTTCGATATCTTTTTGCTCGTAGGTCGCCGCAAACTCACTTAACAAATAATTCTTTTTCTCTTCTTCTTTTCTGGTATAAAATCCCCTTTTAGAGATTTCTTCACCTTTAGTATAGTTAATATCTTGAAACTCCAAACGACTAACTAAATCCAAAACATCATCTTCTTCATCTAATAAAAGACGACTATGATAAATTAAGTTGCCGTTATCATCGAATTCTACACCTAAAACTCTAACTCCATCCGATAATATACAGGCATGAGACAAATACGAAATCTTCTTATTTTTGTAAACCTCCGTCATATTTTCAATCTTTTCAAGTACTTCGCTCGTGACTTGAATTTTAAAATGCATAAAATCAGAAAGACTTTCTTCATTTACTTTTAACAGTGGAATCTTCTTTATATGTTCGATCGTATCACTTTTATCCCACTCGTAAAAATCATAAATCAAATGTAAATCTGTCCAATTTAATAAAATGTCATAAATGTAAATCAAGTGAATGGTCCCCTTTCCAAAAGATAGCTAGTGTCATCATAATAAAACCAACGAGGGCAAAAATACATTCCATATTCGATAGAGCAAAAGAAAAATACTCGTTTATAGTATAACCAATTGTCAACAAATTTAAGTAGATTACCCAATAAGTACAGCCGATTACCATTAAGCCAAACCCCAAAAGGAAGAAAAAAACACGCGTCATGGTACCACCTATCTTATTTTATTATTTACCCTTCTTTTTTATTATGAATATTTAGACTATTTTTATGCAAACTTTTATTTTTTCTTGATTGCACCATACCCAAGTACATAGATACCACTTCCAAGTGTCGCAATAAGCATATCAGTCATAGTATCGTCTACCCCTGTATCTTTTACCCACTGGGTATCACTTCCCGAGACCTTATCGATCGTAAATTCAAAGTACTCCCAAACGGAAGCTACTGCTAAAGAAAAAGTAAACATAAATAAAAGTGTAAACATTTTACTCTTCTTAATCAGATGAAATTCTTCTAAAATAAGTAAAGCCACATACGAAGTAAGAATTCCCGATAAGAAATGCACAAAGAGATCCCACCACCAGATAGTAGAATACAAATTGACAACACTTCCTAAAATAAGCGCCAAAAAAAGAAATAAAAGATAGACTAACTCGGTACTATCTTTTAAATTATAATGTAAAACTTTTCTTATTAACATTGGAATTAAAAGAGTCAAGAAAATACTCATAGTAACTGGAATTCGACTCATCATTCCTAACGTATAAAACGTAATTATTTTATAAACAGCAAAAAGACAAAAAACAACTTTTAAAATATTATTCCAATAATGAATTCGTTTCACCTTTCTCACCTTCATTTAAACGGTCCATTTCTACACCATTAATAAGGTCGAACTTCTTGGTAATTTTTTCAGTTGTAATGTTGACGTTTTCCACATCGCGATTAACTGCTTGAATGCTTTTAGACAAGTGAACCCAACGTTCACGATACCGGGCAAACTCTTGCCCTAACTTATTTAACTCTTCGTGAATAATCGACGTATATTTATCTCTTTCCATATTCTTAATAATCATTTGAATAACCGTTAAAGTAGAGATAAGTGTCGTAGGAGACGTAAGCCATACTCTTTTCTTATAGGCATAATCCACAATATCTTGATGATAGGCATTAATCTCCGCAAAAATTGCTTCCGCTGGCAAAAACAAAATTGCTTGATCGGCTGTAACTCCTTCGATAATATACTTGTTACTTATGGCATCGATATGTTTCTTGACGTCGATCTTAAATTGCTTCTCGTAAAGTGCCCTATCTTTTTGAGGCGTATTTCTATCCACCATCATTTGATAATTTTCAAGTGGAAATTTCGAATCGATACAAATTGTTCCTAGTGGATTTGGAGCATATAGCACACAATCGGCAATCGTTCCGTTTGGAAGAGTCTCTTGTAACTTGTAAATACGAGTGTTGTTCTCTCCAAAGACGTTAACTAAGATGTGCTTAAGATTAACTTCTCCAAAAATGCCCCGACTCTTCTTATCAGTCAAAATACTTTGAAGTGAAACTATATCACTAGACAAAGTTTCGATCTTTCGTTGGGCCTCATCGATTTTACTCAAACGTTCTAAGACCGAAGTAAAAGTCTTATTAGTCTTTTCAAAGTTTTGATCGAGTCGCTCATTTACCCTTTGATTGATCTTATCCAAACGATATTCGATTTTTTCATTAAGACTAGTAAAATCCGTATTCAAAGTTTTACTCAAATCATTCTTAAAATCGCCCATTTCTTTTGTGATAGTTACTTCAAATTTACCAAGACGTTCCGTCATATTATTATTATCGTTTTTCTTTATTAAATTTATACCAATAACGATTAATAATAAAACGATAACTGTCCCTAATAATCCTATTATAAGATAATCCATAAAATACCTCTTCTTTCTAGTGTTTCGGCTTAAATTTGGGTTATTCACTTTCTAATTAATTTTAACACAAAAGTAATTGAAAAACTATAGCCATTCCTTTTTAAATTTATTTTAGTACAAAGTAAGCATCGTATTGACAACATATATAATATATATTGACATTACCAAATGAATATGTTATCATTACAAATAGAAAGGAAGATGGTTTATTATGACTAATATGACCAATGCCGTAAATATGAGTTTTAGAGTTGACAAAACTTTAAAAAGACAAGCCGACGAATTATTTAAAAAATTAGGAATGAATACTAGTGTTGCTTTAAATATGTTTTTAACTCAAAGTGTTAGAGAACAACAAATACCTTTTAGACCAAGTATGAATCCTGAACCAAGTAAAGAATTATTGGAAGCCATACAAGAAGGCGAAGACATATTAAGTGGTAAAATTAAAACGAAAGGCTATCATAATGTTAGAAAAATGATAGAGGATATATTAAATGAAGATTAGCGTTGAAAGTTCAATTTATGAAGTAAAAACAACCTCAAGATTTAACAAAGAATTAAAAAAAATAGTAAAACAAAATAAAAACATAGATGAACTTATCGATGTTATAGAAAAATTAGCAAACAAAGAAAAATTAGATTCAAAGTATAAAAATCATAAACTAATAAATGATAAAATATTTAAAGATTGCAATGAATGTCATATATCACCAGATTGGTTATTAGTATATAAATACAAAGACGATGAACTTATTTTATTACTCATTGCAACTGGTAGTCATAGCGATTTGTTCAACAAATAAAGGGATTATCTCCCTTTTTTATTTATTAAAAATTTCATAAGCATAATAACCATCTTTAATAACTACGATATGATAACCAAGTTCGTTTAAAACTTTACTGATACGTCTCGTTTTATAACCAAATTCACAGTACACATAATAAGTAGTCTGCAAATTCAAATAACGACTAGGATCTTTTATTAGTTGTTCCATTGGAATATTAATAGCATTAGGTAAATGTCCTTCTTGATAACGTTTACTAGAACGAATATCTATTGGTTGAATAGTTGGATATTTTAAAATTTCTTCAATTGTTACTTGTTCCATTATGGTATCACCAACATATTGTATGTTTCTAAAAAGAAAAAGATGAGGGCTATACAAAGTTCGATTCATAATAATCTCAATAAAAACTGTGTAGTTATGTTTACACAGTTAAATTGGTTCTAGAATATCTGGTGTGAAGTAAAAATTGACCAAACACTTATAAAATAAAGAAAAAACTGGTATTTTTGATGATTATTTTTTTATACCTGTTTTTTTCTTGTTTTTTGTCTCTTTTTAGCTTCTTTTTTAAAACTACGTTTTAGGAAAAAAGAAAAACCTTATTTTTTTCATTTTTAAGAATTTTTGTTATCTAGTATCATATAAATTATGTATGTTAATTCTTCATCTATTTTGGAAATTAAACTTAATATTTGTAGATCAGTTGAATCTATCATTTCTGCATCCATATCTATATTCTTTTATTATTAATCTACAAAGTTTATATATTCTTCTCTTATTTCCTTTTATTTTCTGTATTATTCTATCTTCCATTTTTATTCATCACACTTACTTTCTTATTTAATCATCTTATATAACTAAAAAGGAAGCACTTTCGTGCCTCCAACTTCACACTAGATATTCTAGCTGTTTTAGCTAAATCTCACACTAGATATTCTAGTTTTTCATTTTTTCGGACCTTGTCAAGATAACTGTGTAAAATTATTAAATTTTTTTATAGAAAGCCCTACAAGCAGATATACTATATAGAC
>CANQDB010000089.1 GCA_947591175.1 uncultured Bacilli bacterium | reverse complement strand
TGTTGATCATCGATCTTCGCAAATAAATCTTTAACTTTATCGATACTATTAAATTCCGGTTGTTCTAAGATATGTTCTTTACCGACGACATTTACGTTTTTACTAGTAAAATCACGAAAAACATTATAGAACGTATTGTAAAGTATCTCGTGTTCCTTAACGTAACGAGCAATAATCGGTTTAATCTCGAACTCTAATTTACTACTAACTTCGTCGATTGGAGTTCCAACAATCAAATCATTTATCAAGTTGACAGTCTTCTTAACTTCCTCTTTCGAAATATTAGGAAGTTCTACGGTCTTGTGCTCGACATGGCCTTGATCAGTCACGACAATTACAATCATTGCATCAGCATTTACTGGAACGACACTAATTTCTTTTAACTTGTTATCGTGTGACTTCTTACCCAATACAATAGATGTGTACGAAGTCATATCTGAAACAAGCTCGATACTTTTAGCTAAACATTCAGATAAAGCCAAATTCTGATTTTGAAAAACCGTCTGCAATTTGAGCATATCTTCACCTGTAATCTCTTTAGCCTTCATCAAATGATCGACGTAATAACGATAACCTTTTTCCGAAGGAATCCTTCCAGACGATGTATGAGTCTTCTCAAGTAAGCCTAACTCTTCAAGTGTTGCCATCTCACTTCTTACCGTGGCGCTCGAACAATGAAGCGTATCGCAAATGAGATTTGAACTTACCGGATGAGCTCTATCAATATACTCAAGGACAATCAATTTTAAAATTTCATTTTGACGTTCCGTTAACACCTTGGTACCTCCTAGCACTGGTATCTCTCAAGTGCTAATATCATTATATTATTATGCTTAGCACTTGTCAATATATGAGTGCTAATTTTTAAAAATTTATTAAAAAAGCAAGGAACTTTATCCTTGACTTTGAAAAGCATTAACATGAATACCATTCGACGTTTCGACTTCATTACTTAAATTGTTAATTACATCTACCCAATTTGAATTATCAGATGAAACACTTAACGTATGACTATTATAAGTTCTAGTATCGCTATAATTATGCCAGACAGCTATTTCATCAAGTTTTTGAGATGAATTTAAATCAACTGTGATGCAGCGATTACCAACCTGATTAAGTTGAACTATTTGACTATCTATAGCTTCAATATTACCATTAGTAATCCAATTTAAATTTTTACCTGAAGCTGCTGTACCAGTACTAGTAACAGTTTTATTTAAAGCAATATTCCTTCCGTTTTGAATAGCCTGTAATTCAATCCATTGATTGTAACTATCAACCGATGAACCGTTGATACAATCACGAATGTACCTAACGTTATCTAAAGCACTATTTTTTCTTTCTATTTCATCACCTGCATATTTGATTATAGCTCTCCCTGCTCCCTGTTGAACGCCAATGTTCATAGCTCCTTTAATAAAATAGAGATTTGAATAATGAATAGTATTATTTGAATGTGTGATTATATTATTATCCTGAACAGCATTAACTCCAGCGTAGCCAGAAATAAATGAAGAACCCCCACCACTATAACCACGAATAGCACAGACATCGTCAATTATTGGATTCTGATTAGGGTCACCACTTTGACCACCACCGCCACCGTAATAACCGCCACCAGCTCCATACGATTCATTACAATTTACGATAGTTGAGAAAGGAATATATCCATCTCCTCCCCGACCAAACAATCCAGCATTGCGGCCACTTGTACCGCCATTAGTTTGAGTTCCTCCACTTCCTGTAACAGCACCACTAGAGGAATCTATTCCTTTTTCACCAACTAAGGCGCCGCCATTACTTCCGGTATTTCTATCGTCAGTCGCACCACCACCTGCTGCCACCATAATACGACTTTTTAAAGAACTTATATCATCCCAAGCCCCAGGTTCTAACCTTACATCTGTTGCGCCACCACCACTATTAACTCTTATTTTATTAGTTTCAGTAGTATAGTAGCCACCTAGACCTCCACCATTAAATATCGGTGTAGTACACTCTTCATAATTAGTACATTCCCCAATTCCTGCTTGGCCGACATAAAAATATAATTTTTGCCCAGCATTAAGATAGATAATTCCCGAAGTATATGCTCCTTTACCACCTACAGCATTAGGATTAGTTCCGCTATAAGCTCCACTAGCACCCCATAACTCAATTTTATAATAACCACTCTTGATAACATCGAATTCTTGAGGTTCACCAGTATATTCAAAAGTTTCATTCTTACTATAATAAGCATTATTTAAATCATCTTTTATATTATCTGTCAAAGTTGCATTACTTTTTCTAACCCCAGACATAGTTGTTAAAATAAGGATCACAATCATCGTAATCAAAGTTAAAACAGAATAAAGCATGATTGTAATAGCAAACCCCTTTTGATTCAATTTCATCACTAACTCACCCTACTATCAATTATAGAATATAATTATAAAAATTGCAAAAGAAATGAAAGCCCTAAAACTTTCGATAAATATTTACTTGTTTAGGACCATAATTTCTAGTTTTCCAAAGTTTTAATCCTTCTATTTCTTGATTTCCAATACTGTTTTCTTCCATTTCGAGAACGATAACTGAATCATCTTCCAAGAGATTATCTTCGATAAATTTACGTAAAAGGTCTTGGAGAATGAACATATGGTAAGGTGGATCTAAAAAGATAAGATCAAATTTTTGATTCTCTGAAGCAAAGTTAGATAAAGCCTTTTTATAGTCCAAACTAAGACACTTTATTTTATCTTCTACTTTAAAGTTAGTAGCATTCTTTTTTATAGTTTGAATAGCTTTTTCATTATGGTCGACAAAATAGACGAAACTTGCTCCATTACTTAATGCTTCGAAACCAAGATTACCAGTTCCCGCAAATAAATCAAGAACGATACTATCTCTAATATCTTCTTGTATCATACTAAATATCGATTCTTTAACACGATCCATAGTAGGACGAGTTCCTTCCATTTGGTAACCTAGAACTGTTCGTCCTTTTAAAGTTCCACTTATTATTTTCATTGGCAATGCTTCCTTTCGTTTAAGAGAGGTTTTAAAAGTTCACTAATTTCAAGTGAAAGGTAATATAAATCATTTTCTTCTTGTTTATAGGCTTTTATTTTATCATTAGCAAAGAGTTCTTTTCGTAAATTTCGATAACTTTCAGCATATGGATTATTTGCTAGTTCTTGTAGTTTAGATATTTTAGCCATAAGATCTCTATCACTTAGAATATCGTTTTTAATTTTTTGCATCCTTTTTAAATCTTCACTTTGTTCAAAGATTGTTTTAATATCCGTTAAAATTTCTTCGATTTTGTCTTCCATAAGGCACCTTCTTACTTCAATTATATCCTTTTTTAGGGCAAAGAAAAAGGGGTTTACCCCAGCATTTTCATAAAAGTCTGAATTAAATTTAGTTGCTCACTCAAACGATTTATTTTATCACTTGGTCTTAAGCGATAATGTTCTTTCATTTCTTCTTCGAGAGCCACAATACTTTGAGGATTTCTATTTAGTGATTTATACCAGTAGCTATGTTCCGTTAGATATTGATGTAAAAGAGGATTGTTTTGTAAACGAATTTGTAAAGGTACTACCATGGTTAATCCTCAAAGTAACGATATAGTGGTCTTGGTTCATAGGTAGTAGATGCTACGCTTCCATTTTTAGTTGTCAACTCTTGCACCAAACCGATAGCCTTTTGCATGCCATTAATCCCTTTTTGAACAGTATCCATATCCATTCCCTTCATCATTTGAACTATATCTTTCCACGAGGACTCTTTTTTTGGTTGGGTTACATTACTAGTAGAAACATTGGAACTAGTCTTTAAGGGCATTTGATAAGGATCCCAAATAACACTGTTTTCACCATAGACATCGTACATTTCATAAAATTTTTGCCAAGTCATGGAACCATTGGCCACATATGATGCTAGATTAGGATGGTTTCTTGCAAATAATTTAAATTCTTCTTTTCCCATGTCATTCACCTAATTTAGTTTATGCTTTCTCTAAAAAAAGTTTTACAATTCTAAAATAGAAAAAGAGGTCTTTTAGAAACGACCTCCTCCTCCGCCTCCTCCACCGGAGCCACCGCCAAAGGATGCGCCACCACCAAATCCTCCACCTGATGAGGTATTAGATGAGGACATAGTGGCATGGGATGAACTGACAGCCTGGTAAACACTAGAAGCAAGTACAGTTGGAATATTAGAGTCTAAGATATCATGTAACATTTGAATTCTTACGATATCGCCATATAAAGATGTCGTTGGTACATCAGTTGCCAAAGTTTCCATCTTCGATAGTTGAACTTGCATATTTTTTTCAACTTGATCGGCACAACCTAAGACAGTCGCTGTAACTAAATAGCGTTCCCATAAACTAATTTCAGGTAACTCTTTTTCTTGAAACCTACCAAAATCTAGTAAGAAACGTTTATGGGCCGACCATTTTTGATAGTGAAGTTTACCTTCTTTAGTCCGATATTTTTTAATTATTATATAGATTAAGTTTCCAATAACTATTGCTATTAGAATCGGCATAGCAAGGTAAAACTCGTAATTAAAAGCGAATGACGAAAGTAAGAAGGTAGCAATTATAGTAAGAATAACACTTAAGGTTTGTTCTCCTATCCACGAATTATAAAAATTATACTTATTAGCCTCTTGTTCAATTTCCGAAGTAAAGGAATTATATTCTTTTAAGAATTTTCGAGCTGAACTTTCCGTATTACCATAATCTTTAATAGCATTCAAAGTTACTTGTTTGTTGCCATGGCCTATTGTCGTAAATAGTAAATGAACTAAAATTTTTTCATCGACCAAGAGATTTTCTTCGGAACCATCTAAAATAAAAGTATAGTTCTTTCTTTTTTTATTGTCAGCCATATTCTCAATATGAATTACTTTTTTTCGAATGAGCTCCAAAATAGTCGCCGAGAAGGAATTAGTCGTGACTTTTTTCTTCATAACGTATTCGATAAGTCCTGGATTGTAATCATATGGAAATTCTCTAAAATATGGTTGATTGAAGCCAGTTTCGATTTTTTTATCGAGACGATAATAGATAAAGTAATGGTAAGCAACTAATAAAGCAACATAAAGTATAATTAAAAACATGAGAATGGCTTGCATTTGCTGGTAATGTTCTTCGACCATATTTCTTAAATCGGTCAAAATTTTTAAATATTCGCTTTGTTTAGTTTCATCTAAGAGATAAGAAATAGGTTCTTCTAATTCTTGGACATCTTCTTTTCTTTTATATTGTTTGACAATAGCAATTTGGTTATCTATTTTTCTTTCTAGTTCCTTTTCGACTAGTGGTTCTATTTCAGCAAGACGTCTTTTTAAATTTTCTTTCTCGTCGCCGTCTTTTAATTCGTTAACTAGTCTATTCGCGGTTCGATAATCTTCAATTTCGTAGTAACTTTCGGCTTGATCGACATAGTATGTAGCCTGTTGCACAAGGGAAGCATAGATTTTTTCACGTTCTTGATTAGCCTTATCAGCCGCTTCCTGTTCGACTGCTAAAATCTTATCACGTCCTAAAACATTAGATTTTTTTGTGGCACTTGGTACTTTATCTAGCCCAA
>CANQDB010000088.1 GCA_947591175.1 uncultured Bacilli bacterium | reverse complement strand
CTTACTGGAGATTCTTTTTTAGTTCCTTTAATTTCTTTAAGAATTCGTTCGTTCTTCTTATCTCTTCATCTAGTTGCGCAAGATCAGCATTCTCTTCGATTTGAATTTGATCTTCTTTAGCTGGACTATCTTCTTTTTGGAGACCATATACTGGCGATATAAATGGACTACTTTTAAATTTTTGATTATTGCCCGTTGAAAGTTCTTCTTTGGAAGCAAAGTCATCGAGAGTCATCTGAACATTTTGTCTAACTTCTTTAATAGGAGTTACCCTCTCTTTTTGTGGTGGATTGGCTTTTGCTTTTAACTCGGCCAAATTAATTGGTTCGTTACCTTCATCTTGGTATTGAGTTACTTCATTTTGATCATATAAAGCTTCACTCTTTTTCATCAACTCGTTAATACTGATAATGGCGTTAGCTTCTTGTTCCTCTTCAAAATTAGTAAGTTTTATCTTGTTATTTTGGTCTTCCTCGGCTTCTGCTTTTCTTAACTCTTCCGTAATTCTTTGAAGTTCTTTTTGAGCCATTGTCTTTTCAAGTTCAGGGTCATCCTCAACATATTTGATAGTTTCTTGTTCTTTCTTTTCTACTTCGATAGGATGCGGTTTAGCTTCTTCGATAATTGGAATATCGACTGCCTCTTCCACTTGGGCTTTTTGTTCTTTCCTGCTAGTAACTAATGCTGGCTTATCGAGGGTTTTTTTCTTATCCTTTCGATCCAAGACAACCAATAAAATAATTAATAGTAAAACGATACCAATCAAGCCATAAATTAAATAAATTTGATTAGCGCCATCTGCAAAGAAATTCGACATATACTCCACCTCGATAAATTTTTGTTAAGTAACCTATCACAACTACTATTCTAGCATGCTTCCTATTATTTGATAATACATTATTTGCTCGCCTTGACATAACTTTGACAATAAATTTTTATTATATGAAAAAAGATAAGGTTTACCTCATCCCTTAGTTAATTTACTTTAACACTTGACAACACTTTTTAACTTTTTGATTACTTTCTTTTCGATTCGGGAAATATAAGATTGACTGATACCTAGTAAGTCCGCGACTTCCTTTTGAGTCATCTCTTGGTGATTATCTAGACCGTAACGTAATTTAATAATCTCTTGGTCACGAGAATCCAATTTATTGATCTCTTGCATCATTAGATTCCGTTCTGTTTCTTCTTCTAAACCTCTGGTCACGATATCGGCATCGGTTCCTAAAATATCCTCTAAATGAAGTTCGTTACCATCGGGATCAAAGCTTAACGATTCGTCAAAACTAACTTCCGTTCTTACCTTTTTATTTTTTCTTAAATACATTAGTATCTCGTTATCGATACAGCGCGAGGCGTAAGTCGCGAGCTTTATATTTTTATTCCGTTGATAAGTCTTGATTCCTTTAATTAAACCTATAGTTCCAATACTAACTAAATCCTCTAAATCGACACGCGTATTATCGTACTTTTTAGCTAAAAAGACAACTAATCTTAGATTGTGCTCGATTAATTTATCTCGTGCAAACAAATCACCGTCCTCGGCCATCGTCAAATAAAACTCTTCTTCCTCTTTAGATAATGGTTCAGGTAAAGCATCAGTTGCTCCGACATAAAAAAGAACACTTACCTTTTCTAAAAGATTTACTACCAAAAGACACAACGTTAGCATGAAAGATTCCTCCTTTAATTTCATTTTATGAAAAATAACTTAAATTTATTATAAAGATATAGATGCGGACTATTTTGTCGAAAGAAAAGTCTATTTTAAAAAATCAGGATGTAAAAGGGCTTCTGTATTTTCTAGATGAAAATTATCTTTAGCTTCCGCTACTAAGACATTATATATTTCTTTATCGTTATCTATTGTCATTTTAGATATTTTTTGACACTTTAGGACTCCTTTCCCACTTGCTGTTTCATATGGTACGATAATAGCTTTTTCGTATGGAATTTTTATTTTTTTAGATGACACTAAAAGAATTGGCCGATGTTGATACGGATCATATAACTGATTACCTGTATCTAAATAAGCTTTTAAAGTAAGAGATTTATTTTTAGTCAAATAAATAGTTACCTCGTGATGGACATGATTATGAAATGGTAATTTCTTTAACTCACTAATATAGTAATAAAGCAAAAGAGGACCCATTATAGTAAGAGCTAAAAAAGAAATAGAAGTTTTATTATTAAATTGCAAATTAAATAAGTACATTCCTCCTCCTAAAAAGATACTTACGAAATATAGATAAATAAAATTTTTAAAAAAATAAGCCTTGTCATGATATCCAAAAGCACCTAGTATCATGAGTACACTTAAAAATACTTTAAATAAGAAAAGTAGCACTGAATTCAATTTAATAAATAAAACGATAAGTGAAGTGCTTCCGATTAAGGCTCCTAAAAGAAGTCTTTTAATTGATGTCTTCCGTTTTAATAAAAGAGAAACTGCTAAGAGCAATAAAAAGTCGAAAGTAAAGTTCAACAAGAAAACTAGATCTAAATAGACTTTCATTCCTATCACCTACTTTAGTATAGAATGTTGAGTAAAGAAAAAAAGTCGAAAAAAATATTAGTTGCGTTTTTGCAACTAATATGTTGGTTGGTTAATATTAATTTAATTTATGCTCTTGACACGTACTTACCATCGGAAGTAGAGATAACTACTGTCTCTCCTTCTTCGACAAATAAAGGTACTTTAATTACCATACCTGTTTCAAGAGTTGCATCCTTCATTGCTCCGCTTGAAGTGTTACCTTTAACAGCAGGCTCTGAATGAATGATTTTCATTTCGATTTTATCTGGAAGAATAAGGCCTAATACTTCTCCTTCATAGAAAGAAATCGTAACGATTAAATTCTCTTTTAAGAATTTGATTTCGTCTCCTAATTGTTTGCTCGTTAATTCTACCTGGTCATATGTTTCCATATTCATAAAGAAATAACTATCGCCTTGATTATATAAAAATTGCATATCTCTTTTTTCGATACGGGCTTGTTCAACTCTTACTGATGAGTTAAAAGTCTTTTCGATAATAGCTCCTGTTCTTAAATTACGCATTTTAGCTTTAACGAAAGCAGCTCCTTTTCCAGGTTTAACATGTTGGAATTCCAAAACTTGATAGATGGCATCTTCATAAATAATGGTCATTCCTGTTTTAAAATCATTAACACTGATCATCATACTAAATCACCTCTATCTATTTTATTTCTTTTCTTTGTGTTCTGTGTGTTTTTTGCAAACAGGACAGTACTTATTTAAAGTTAAACGATCGGTTGTATTACGAACATTTTTCTCTGTACGATAATTCTCGTTATTGCAAACAGAACATACGAGTGTCTTATTTTGTCTATTTCCTACTTTTGCCATGTTCTTCCCTCCTCATTTCTTTTTCTATTATATCAGAGTTTCGCCTCTAATTGCAAAAGTATTTTATCACATTTATACGTCTTTGACAACAAAATCATGTTTTTTTATTGATTTTTATCCAACCCCATTTACAATTATACAAATTACTATGTAGCAACATAAAATTTAGCAGTTTTATTTTTTTTATTGTTCTAAGAAAATAGAAAATTCCCTATAGATAAAAAGACTCAGTAATACTACAAAGCCTTATATTTATTTTTAAAGTACAATAAATTTTACTTTATGCATATCACACAAAAACGGATAACTTATTCTCTTACAGAAACAAGAGCAATTCGAAATGAATTAGAAATGTCAACATCACCAATATTACCACCATAGGAGTATAGGCCCGAAGTTGTGTTACGTAGATAATGGCCACCACGAGCTAACCAAGCATAACTACTATTTATGAATGCTTGAAAATCACCATACCATCCTAGAGTCTCAGATAAGGCATGACCATAACATATTTCTCCATCACACGCGGTTTTTGTTAATTCAATGGATTGAGAATCAGGATTAGAAGTTGTGTATAAATCATAATATTTTTCAACTGGTATTTGTTTTTCTCCAAGTTCATCAACAAATCCAGAGGATGCTAAAATTGGTTTTGTCGGATTATCAGAATCTTCTAAAACACCCATAACCCGTTCCCATGCTCCACCATTCATATCATAAACTCCAGTGATATTTCCCGTAGTTGAAGCTTTTTGCCCTGCTCGTGTTTGATAAGTATTTTTAGTACAAGTATCAGAAGATGATGAGGCATCCGCCGTATTTCCTGCTATTCCCGTTATATAATTTGAACAGTTATTAATATATACTTCTTCCCCATCATTTCCATATTTTCCATATTTACTTTGTGATAAATAAGCTACTGCTCCCCATTCGCTATTCTTACTCACATGCGTATCCACATTTTTACCAGTAAAACCATACTCAGTGGTGTCATTTCCCATCTCTTGTGATACTGCAAATGCAGTTGCATTTTGTAAGTATCTCCATGAAGTTGCATTTGGTATTATTTTAGGTTTTAAATCTGAATTATTGCAAGTCTCTGCGTTTTCATTACATTCATCACTAGTACTTGATTCAAATTTTGCATACCATATCCCAGTTAATTCATCATTTCCAAATGTAAAGGCTGGATGTACCTTATATTCTGCTTTTTCCGTTACATCAGTTTTTGTTGTATCAATAAACTTCACATCTATTTTACCGGGTGTTGAGCCTAATTTTTGCAATGCTTGATAGTCATATTCATATCTTGGTATCCACACCCACATTGTGTTTATATCAGTAATCGGTATTATTGATCCTGCCGAATCGCTATTATGTTGTTCTCTTGACTCAGAAGTTACTGTTACAGCATTGGCCCATTCCTGAATATCATAATCATACCAATCTTTATATAAATCTGCTTTATGCCATTCTCCATCTTTATAATATACTGGTATTAATCCTTCGACTAAATCCGGATAATTTGCACCACTTTCATCCTTATATGTCTCTGGAATAGTTGGTTTATCAATTTCATCATTTTGAGCATATACATTTACTTTGACAGAAAAAGTCATATCATTATATTTCCATGAACCATTAACCATTTTATTGGCTTCTTCATCAATCCACATTCTATAACGATATGTTTCACTGTAATCTTTTTGGCCATCCGTTACTTTTCCTTGATATAAAGTCCTTCCTTCAGTTTCTCCTAAAGTGGGTACCTTACTCATTCCTAATTTGTTATATAAATTAATTTCTGAATTATTATATATATCAGGTACCGGTGTTTCACTTTCAACTTCAGCCATATTAGTTACTTTTGTCAAATACGTCTTTACTACATATTCTGGTAAAGTAGAGCCTTCATCTTTAGTTAAATAAATTTCATAGTTGATATCTGCTCCTGCTGTATCTGCTCTCACTTCAAAATCAAATACTCCCTCGCCTTTTTGAACTTTACCATCATCATCACTTTTAGGAAAAGCATTTGTAATATTTATATGATTATCTGGATGTTCGCTTAGCTCATCATAGACAAAGTACATAACACCTGTCGTTAAAGTATTCTCTTTTTGTCCTTGCCTAGTATAAGTGAAGAAGGCATATGTTCCTCCTATTGTTAAGAGAACTAAACCTAATACTAAAACTAGTATCAATACTTTCTTCTTTTGATTTTTCTTTTCGTTCATAATAAAATCAACTCCCTCTATGTTAATTCTATTATAAGCCAAACATACCCCCCCCCAGTCAAGACTTTTTGAGCCAAAAAATTATAGATTTGCACGCTAATTTGACAAGGTTTTGTCAAATTAGCATGTCCAAAATTTTATTCCAATTCCTCTATTGC
>CANQDB010000087.1 GCA_947591175.1 uncultured Bacilli bacterium | reverse complement strand
CAAGCATTGCGAATATCATTTGCCTACTAGCAATAGATTTTTTCGTCATGAAAATTGGTTGCTAGTTTATTTTGCAAAAAGTAGAATAAATTAATTTGTAAATGTATAAAAAATACGGTTTTTTTCAGCAATAAAATTTATCTCAAGATACAGGAAAAAGTTCAAAATAGCGACTGGAAATCTCTCTCGCAATGCGCCGGTTTACGTAACTATGATAAGTGTACCCGGATGGTTTTTCGACGTCAGGTGAAGTAACCGCAATGGTCATTTGGGGGTTATCAAATGGAGCATATCCCACAAAAGCATTGGAAACTGATTCACTATCGATTACGCCATCCCCATCGGTATCTAAGAATGATTCACTAGTTCCCGTTTTGCCTGCTGGACTTGGACTATTTCCCATGACGTTTTTACCAAGTCCCACTGTCATGACTGCACGAAACCCTTCTTGCACTCGTTTTAAAAACCTCTCTTCAGTAGTAACTGTATTTAAAACAACTGGCTCTTGAACTTTTAAAACTTCCCCTAATTCGTTAGAAGAAGTTGATTCATGTATCTCTTTTAAAAGATGCGGTTGATACCTTACGCCATTGGAAGCCATAGTCGTTATATATTGCGATAACTGAATTGGGGTATAAGTATCGTACTGTCCCATCGATAAATCAAGTAAAAGTCCGGCATCCGTTTTTGTCCCGATATAACCTAAACTTTCAATCGGTAAATCGATTCCTGTTTTCACTCCCAGTCCAAACTCACCTAAAGTCTTCCGGTAAATTGTAAAAGCTTCAGGATTTATCTTTAACGGAGCATCGTAGGAGTATGAGGCACCCGCCACTCGCATAGCAATCTTAAACTGATAGACGTTTGAAGACTGGGCCAGTGCCGTAATATCGTTAATTCTACCCAAGTTAGCATGAGAACACTTCTTAGGAGTCCCCGCAATCTTAACACATTCGTCCATCATCACTTCTCCTATTTGCAAAACTCCTGTATTATAGCCTACTAACATCGTCGCACCCTTGACGACACTTCCAGGTGTCATGGGAGATGTTAGGACACCTGGTGTATAATCTCTTACAACCCAACTATTATTTTCTCTTATAACTTGTTTCCCACTCATCGCTAAAATAGCTCCTGTATTAGGTTCTTGGATGACCACAAAACTTCTATTGAAGTAACCTGTATTAGGTTCACTCTTGGCTTTAATTAATTCTTCACTTAGAATACGATCAACTTCCATCTGTAAATCTATATCAATGGTAAGCACGATATCGTTACCTCGTTTAGCTTCACTAATAAGTTTCATATCGTTATGTTGATTAACTTCGTATAAGGCTTTGGTTCCTTTTAAAACACTTTCGTACTGTTTTTCTAAATAACTTATCCCAACCCTATCGTTTAGGGCATAACCTTGCTCTAAATAAGTATCCCTTTCTTCTAAAGGAAGACCTTGTTCGGAAGTGGATACTGTTCCTAAAATTGTCTTAAAAGTATCACCATAAGGATAAACTCGTTCCCAATTCTGTTTCACAAAGACATTCGGAAACTCTTCGCTATGTTCTGCTAAAAAAGCCATTTCTTCTACTGTCGCATTTTCTTTTAAAGTCTTATCTTGATAGGAATACCCTTTATTCATACAATAATAAAAGTAGGCGGCTTTCTTTTCCGTTTCCCCATAAATACTTAAATCTTCGTCAGTAATTCTATCTATTTCTAACTTTTCGATATCACGAGAAGTAAGTCTTCTTTCATCTAACGCTTGCCACTCTTCTTTTGTAATTTTATCTTTTCCAACTTGTGGGTATTCCGCTAAAAAGAACTCTTTTAAATTAGTAAGGGCAAGCTTTTGATAAGGAACATCTAAAACACTAGCTAAACTATAAGCGAGTTTTATCTCATCAGATAAAGATAAATCACTACTCTTTTTATAGTAAACAGTAGGAACTTGGACGTTATCGACTAACAACTTGTAATTACGGTCATAAATTCTACCCCTTGGAGCACTTTCACCTTCAACTATTCTACTCGATAACTGTGCTAATTTCTCTTCATAATAACTCCTATCAAAGATAAAAACTTTTGTAAGAAAAAAAGTTAAAATGATAAAAACACTACTAAATAAAAAACACAACAGAAAAAAACGCCATTTCAAAAAGGTAGAGTTCTTCTTTTTTGTCTGTTTCTTTTTTCTTTTCATCGAAAACATCACCTAATTATATTTTCCGTTCTTTTTTCAAAATTATCCGCATAACTTGTTGGGAGGAGAAAAACATGTACGAATTACTAATTGGAAACTACATTCGCAATTTAACAATTGATGATATTAAAAGATTTAGCCAAGAAAAAGGTATCCTAATAAGTGATAAAGATGCCAAAATATTACTAATGACAGCAAAAAAAGACTGGAAAGTTTTTTATAAAGGTGATCCTACTAATATTATTGCGTCTCTTAAAAACCAACTAGAACCTAAGACATATGCCTTTGGTCTAGCTTTATGGAATGAGTATAAAAAAAAGATTCCACGCTAATGAAGAATCTATTTTTTTTCGTTTAATTTTTTAGCTAACGTCAAAATTTTGGTATTTGCTTCCGCTTGTAAAGGAATAACTTTATTAGTGTTTCCTGCTTTAGACCACGCAACCATCTCTTGAAAGTCAACATTAGGATACACTCTTAGAGCAAAATAACTAAAATCTGGATATAATCTTGAAAGAACATAACGACTGTTATCAAATTTTAAATTTTCGATTATATCTTCGGCAATTGTAATCTGTAAAGCATTATTATGAAGCATACATAGAAGAGGTAAATTACTTCTTCTCTTACAAGCATGACCTGTTAATGCTTCATTAACGATAGCTAACGAAATAGATCTAGTGCTACCAAATTGATAATCTTGATTTAGTTCTTCTTGACATTTTAAAAGTGCATTTTGGTCTTTAACGATAATTGTATTTTTGGTAACCCCTCTTTGATCTAACATTAAAATCATTAGAAAATCCCCCTTTAACAATGGAGGATATTATAGCATATTTTCTAACATTTAGCAAGTAAAACTAGTTTTTCCAAGCATCCCAAATGGTCTCATTGAATTTTTTAGTTCTAATCATTTCAATTTCTTCTTTATAAGGCGGATGTTCCTTATTAATATAAGGAGTTTCTAATATTTTAGGAACGTCTTCTAATAAAGGATGATAAATAACCTTTAGCAATGTATCGAAACCAAGGTGCCCAAAGCCAATATTTTCGTGGCGATCCTTATGACTTCCGCGTTCATTTTTACTATCGTTAACATGGACACAATGAATATATGATAAACCTATTTTTTTATCAAATTCCTTTAAAAAGGAATCGAAATTCGTTAAATCATAACCACTATCATGTAAGTGACAAGTATCGAGACAGACACCGATTCTTTTTTTATTTTCTACACCATCAATAATTTCTTTAATTTCCTCTAACTTACTTCCGACTTCACTTCCCTTGCCAGCCATCGTTTCTAATAAAATCATGACCTTGGTATCGTCTTCTAAAAGTTGGTTAATTCCTGAAACAATATGTTTAATTCCTTCTTCAACCCCAACACCTACATGACTTCCTGGATGAAGAACCATATAAGATATTCCAAAAGAGTCACATCTTTTCATCTCTTCTTTAAGAAATCTAATAGAAAAATCGTACTTTTCCTTATCAGGATTTGCTAAATTTATAATATACGGCGCATGAACTATAACCTTATCTAAAGAAATACCATTATCCATCATCACTTTGAGAGCTTCGGTAGTTAAATCATTTTTAATAGCCGATCTAATCGTATTTTGCGGAGCACCTGTATAAAACATAAAAGTAGTGCTTCCATAAGAGATAGCTTCTCTAACACTTCCCAATAATTGTGTATCGTTTTTATAAGATACATGTGAACCAATTAACAACATAAAAACCACTCCTTAAGAAAGAAAAAACTTGCCAAGGCAAGTATTTATTTTAAAGTAATATTTCCTTCAATATTTATTCCAGAATTTCCATTTATTGTAATCGTCGTAGTACTCTCAGTAATAGGTGTAATTTCACAACCTGTTGTAATATCACTTCTTTCAGCAGTTCCTTCTCTAGTTAAAGGAATACAGTTACCAGCCATATCACGTCCTGCAAAATAGAACTCGTATCTAGGAGAAGCAGGTGAACCACCATTCCAAATGACAACGTAAGCCTCCGTAGAAGTATCTGTTGTTTGCCATAAAGCATCAAATGGAGATTTTGCTTCAGCTCCAGTCATTTTTTCCAAATCAACCGCTCTTAAACTAACGACTGATGCTTTCGATGTATCCGGTAAATACTTAACCGTTCCCGAAGTTGCCATATTTCTTACAGCATCGATATATGAATCCATAGATCTAATAAACGAATCCTTTCTAGAATTAGTCATAACTGAAGAAATACTTGGAATAGCAATCAACATGATAACACCTAAGATAACGATAACCGCTAACAACTCAATTAACGTAAAACCTTTTTCATTTATTTTCTTCATAATAGAAATCCTCCTACTCTATAAATTATTGTACTATAGAATGATAGAAAACTCAATTATTTTTTTGCTATTTATTTAATATTTTCATTTCAGGAGGAAGAGAGAAAACTCGTCCATCTAGCATAATACTTGTAGTTTCTTCGTTAATCTCCGTAATCATACAATTTTTATACAAATTATTTTTTCGTTCTTTGCCCTCTTGTGTCAAATGAATACAATTACCGTCGGTATCGACGGCTACAAAATAATAAAGATACTTTGGATTAGTTTCCGTTTGAGAATTACGAATCGCCACGTAAGATGAAGTCTTATTTTCATCCATTACCCAAGGATAACCATAAGGAGATTTAGTTTTGGTAGGATCCGTTTCACCATCGATTTTAATGGCCCTTAAACTAACCACTTCAACTGTATTAGGATCTGTAGGAAATTCTATCTTATTACTAGTTGCCATCGCTCTTGCCCCTGATATATATTGATTCATCATTTCTAAAAAGCGATCCTTCTTAGAGTCATCCAAAAAAGAAGTAATGGCAAAAGCTAAAATAACTATAACAAATACTGAAATGACACTAATGGCTCCCCACTCCATCGAAGTTAACTTTCTCTTTTTATCTTCCTTTTTCATTAATCTTGTACTCCTTTATCAGTTAGAATAAGTTCGAACACTCTTACAACTTGCACTACCACACATAATAGTTGCAATAGCACTATTACTTCGTGGTATTTCCATATCCTGAATTACATAATCAAAGCGATTAGCATCTTTCAAATTATCAACTTTAGTTAATTGAACTCCTCTATTTCCATTTTCGGCAATTCCCACTAAATTTACCCAATATTCATCGAACCCATCAACTTTCATAATAGCAACGTACGAGTCATCAATAGAATATTCTCTTCCATCTGGATCTTGACTAATATCACCATTATTAAATGTATAAAGAGGTAAAACTAAAATTTCATTATTATCGGGAAGAGCAATCGTCGTATCTTCTCTTATTTTATATTCGACTAAAGTTGCCATCCTTGTAGCGTCCGATATGTATATATCTTTTTTATTTTTATCAAGAATTGACATGACATTAGGAACAGCGATTAACATAATAACACCAAGTAAAACGATAACAGCCAACAATTCGACCAAAGTAAATCCATTTTTATTTTTCATAAGGCCTCCATTTTCTTCATTATAGAACAAAAGTCAAAAAAAAGAAAGTCCCAAGATGGATTTTCCCTTTTATTTTGTTACAATTCACAGTTAAATTTAGAAAAAAGATAAAAATTTGAAAAAAGTTATCTTTTTTTGTTGCTTTTTGTTGT
>CANQDB010000086.1 GCA_947591175.1 uncultured Bacilli bacterium | reverse complement strand
AGGTTTTAGCATTTTAGCTATTTTAAAGCCGCAGAGAGATACTTTTAAACAGTGTTCATAAACTGAGTCTTGATGATGCAAAAATTCTTTACGTTTGAGAAATTCGGGATGTAAAAGAATGGGTTTAACAATTTCGTAATATTCTCTCAAGTTCTCTTTAGAGTCGTCTTTTTTTAGCATGTCTCATCACATAAGATAAGGTTTTGCATCTCTTCGATATAAGTTTTTTGTAAAGCCTCTTTTTCTTCAACAGTCATATTCCCTTCGATAGTATTTTCAGGGAAACCTTGTTGAAAGTATTCGATTTCGCCATTTTTAACTAAAAGAACTGTCGGTAAATATACTAAATCTTCGGCTGTTAAGAGATTATGTTCTTTTAAAGCATCTTTCAACTTTTGATACTCTGCTTCGTCTTTCTCGATAAGAGAATTATTTAAGTAATAGATACGTTCAATTCCTACTTCTTTGGCAGAATCTAGTAAAATAGGAACTAGAGTCCGGCAATCATTAGATTCTGGATCTCCTATAAAGATGATAGCTGTCTTGTTTTTCATTAAATCGATTACCTCTTGAACATCACTATAATCGATGATATTTTTAGAGTCGATCATCAAAGGTAAATAAGAATTTCCCTCTTGATTTTTTTCTTCGTTTAATCTTTCATATTCGATTTTAAAACGCTCACTATCACTTAAAACTTCAGGAGTTTCCATGCTACTTATAACGTTATAAATGGCAAATGAAAAAGCAAATGAGACAATAGCAATACCAAAAATAATAAGTAAAGCCGTCCTCTTATCTTTTCTATTTTGTTCCATATTATTCACATCACTTTCTATTTCCTATTTTAGCGAAAAATGATTAGTGTGTCAATCAAACAAAAAGCACCTTTTAAGGCACTTGTTAGTGTTTTTTATTTCAAAGTTCAAGAAGCTGAACTAATTTATAATACTTATATTTTTTCGTAATGTGTCCACATTCTTAAAATGTGAATTTCTTTCTTATTTTCATAAACCACATATACAATTCTATGTTGCCTGTTTAGAAAATTTAATTGTATAATTGTTACCATTCTTCAGCTTTTTTATATTCCTTAGCATTATCCCAATTTTCATTATTTTTTATATCTTTTATATTTTCAACATAACCAGGTATACTTGATAAAAATAAAGTTTCTTCGATGTTTTTCCATTCGTCTTCAGATATTAAAACAGCATTTTTTCCTTTATTATTAACAATTGTAATTGGATTAAAGCCAACATTAACATCTGATACTAACTGATATAAATTGGCTCTTGCATTAGTTATATTTATTGCACTCATAGTTCTCACCTCGACTTAATTGTGACGTGCTTTTTTACTTACGTCAAGTGTTTATAATATTTTAAGTTTTTATGATTTTTAGTCAAAACATTTAATATCGCTAGTTTTTTAATAAATTTTAACTATATCAAAATTACCTAAAAGATTACTATTTCTATATTAAGTCCTAAATAACTGGACAGATTCACAAAATGGTGTTCACGACGAGAGTCGAACTCGTGACCTTTGCCTTCGGAGGGCAACACTCTATCCAACTGAGCTACGTGAACGAAAGATTTCTCTTTCATTATATCACTAATTACGAAAAAAAGGAAAAAAGATTATCACAAAGAACGATTATGATCAACTTTTTTCCACTCGATATTCTTATTAAATAAACTATAAATTGCACATGGTACATAACTGGCTAAAAAGAGAGGATTTAATAAAACCGCGACAATCGTATGCCAAGTAGTTAAATTAAGACGTCCTTTTTCTCTTGCAATCATATGTAAAGTAATTAGAGCAAGGGCAAAATATACAAGGAGCAAGAAGAAACCAAGGACGAAAAGCACTTTAAGAGGTGAGGCAAAGAGCCATCTAGCAACAAGAGCAAGTATAATTAGAAAGACTCCGATAACCATCGAGATATAGGGCTTTACTCCTACTAACATATCGTATAGGGAACCTCGATTACGAGGATTTTTCTTTAGTTTCTCTTTCATTTTCGGTATATAGATTTTCCTTGCATCAATAAAGCCTCGAATCCAACGACTCCTTTGATATAAAGTCGTCTTAAAAGACGTCGGTTGTTCATCGTAAAAGAAGGCTTGTTCATTATAATCAGTAGTAAGTCCATGTAAAGTTGCATAAAGAGAAAGCTCGTAGTCCTCAGTTAAAGTATGAAAGGGATAACCTTTAAAAGAATCGATTAACTCCCCTCTTATATAAAAGCCTGTCCCCGAAATTAGCATATTGGAACTACGTTTTTTACGATTTTTATTACCTAAGGTATTGATCATCGAAAAAGTAAGAGTCGAGCAAGCGGCAACCCACGAATCATTTCCATTTTTGCAGTTACGGTAACCTATACCGATGTCATATCCTTGATCATAGGACGAAAGCATCGCTTTTATAAAGTTCGAATCTAGAACATTATCGGCATCCATTATGAAATAAAGAGAGTAATGTTTATCATGATCTTTAATATATTTGATAGCATCATCTAAGGCGTACCCTTTACGTCTTTTAGTTAAGTCCCTTCGGTAGACAATTGTTGCACCTTTTTCTTTAGCAATCGATACCGTTAAATCCTTTTTATCTTCGACGATAACGTAAATATCTTGCATTGAAATAGCTACACTTTGGTTAGCAATACTATCTAGTAAAGAAGTGATCACTTTAGACTCATCACGAGCAGGAATTAGAAAGGCAATAGAATGATCTTTGTCTTTAGCTTTCGGAAAGTTATTATCTTTTCGTAACTGAAATTTAGTGTATCCTAGATATAGTCCTCCACCGATAATTAAGATAAGTCCTATAGTAAAAAGGTAAAAAGAAAGGTCCATAAGTTCACTCCTTTACTTGCATGTTAGGAAAGTGTTTAGCCAAAACTTCATCGGTGTAGACACGGTCGTAAAAAGTTCCAAGTATCGTGTAAGGCGGAATATTATCACGTCTAAAAGTCTGTCTAATTAATGCTGTCCACGAAATAAACATATCGAGAACTAAAAATATAGCTAGAAAAAGCGTAATACCTTGCCCAATTTTATAAGGGATTTTTTCGATTAGGCGTGAAAGGAATGGATACAGATAATCGACAAAGAGCCAGGCCACAAGACCCCAAACTAGCATAAAAGGAATAGTCGTCCTTCCGTGAATATTTAAAAAATGCGTAGAATAGTCCCAAGAGACCATACCTGTGAAGGTTTCCTGTAAGAAACTGACAACATACTCAAACATGCCACCTAAGAAACCACCATAGAGAATCGTTTGGAGAAAGTTTCTTTTTGTCTTTAAAAGGAAGTACGCCATCAAGACGGCTCCCGCCCCATAAATAGGACTGAATGGTCCATAGAGAACTCCCCGCCGATAAGACCAAACTAGACTACCATCGGCTAAATAACACTTGATAAAATTCAATATTTCTTCGTAGTAGGCTCCGAGTACAGAACCAATGACGAAAATAAGAAAAAGTTTAGTTCCACATAGACCTTGAGCAAAAACTTTTGGTTCATCTTTGGAAACTTTTTTCAGGGACTTTTTCTTGATCTTTGACATTTACATCACACTACCTCTATTTATTCTATGAACTAAATTTGAAAAATAATTTGCCTATTGCAACTGTTTAGGTATCTTAGAGACCCATTTTTTTATTTCGTTGGTCTTAGGATCTTTTAAGACGAGACTATAAGCATGAAGGGCTAAACGATGATAAGGGTCTATAGTAGAACCATATTTTTTATCACCGATAACAGGGTGCCCAATAGATTTCATATGAACTCTTATTTGATTCTTACGTCCAGTTTTTAAGTTGAGGCGTAAAAACGAGCGATTATCTTCAACTTTTACTCTTTCGTACAAAGTAATAGACTTCTTACCTTTTTTCTTATCTTTCGTTACTACCACTTGATAATCTTTAGTCTCTTCTAAATAGTTTTCAATCTTGCCTTTCTCTGAAGGAACGACACCTTCGACTACAGCCCAATAACCTCTTTCCAAAACCATCTCATTCCAGTGATTTTGAAGGTAATTTTTAGTTTTTATATCTTTAGCAAAAAGGACGAGACCAGAGGTATCTTTATCTAAACGATGAACTATATAGATCTTATTTTGAGGATGAAGGCTTTGAACGTAATTAGCCACGATGTGGTAAAGAGTATTCTCTTTTTCTTTTTCAGTGGCAATAGTAAGTAGTCCTGCTGGCTTATCGACAACGATATAAGAATCTGTTTCATCGATAATTTTAAGACGTGAATCAGTAATATTGCCGTAATGTTTTTTAGGAATAATAGTGATGATACTTCCCTTTTTTAAAATTTTGTTGAACTGGGTTACTACTTGGCCTTCATAGTAAACTTCACCACTAGTAAGTATCGACTTTACTTTTTTCCTCGAAGATGCAGGATAGCACTTTAATAAAAAGTTAAGTAGTTCACAATCTTCAGTAACTTTAAATTTTTGTCCCTCTTTCACAATACACCTCTTTCTTGTAAAAGAAAAAGCCTTATGGCTCTTCTTTTAAAACGTTTCTAAGAAATGTTCCATTACTTTATTAAATTCTTCTTCACTGGTAAGATAAGAAAAGCCTAATTCACCATCGATAGCTTTGACGATACGCACACAAATATCTTTATTATTATCGACATTTACGAGGTAACAATAACGTTTATCATCGATTGTAACATCTTTGACAATTTGATAATCTTTACCATTATCTAATGTAACGACATTAACTTTATATTCTGGCATGACTGTTACCTCCCGTCATTTGATTATTTTCAGATAATTGATTTAGGTATGCTGTAGCATAACGTTCCCAAACAGCTCCATCTGGAGCTTTAGAGCCATCCGAATAAGTTGCATAATAGCCGCGGTTGACACATAGATCCTGGATAGCCGACTGAAAACGCTCTTCATCGCTCGAATAACTTTCACGAAGTCCAAAACCATAATCGTTTAGCACTTGAGTTAGATTAGCCTTTTGTGTCTGTTTACTGGAACCACTATACACTAAATAAAACATGGCATCGGTCGCTTTTTGATCTTCTAAATTCAAATGATAAGTATCTGCAACTTGTTGATAGAGAATAAATCTAGCATCTTTACTTTCAACGGCAGACAATTTTATGGGTATTAGTTGCCCCAATTCATCCATCTGTTGTTCATAGATAGCTCTTCGTTCAAGTTCTTGTTGAACGATGTCCACCGATTGTTTAACTGAGACAAGACCCGCTAATAAAGCAACCGCAACAGCAGCTTTTTGAAACATTTTTTCTGTTTTACTTTCAGTGTGCCTAGAAGTAGGATAAACCTTCGTATCATTAGGTCGAACACTATTATTGATAAGTTCTTTTACCAAATTACTTCGTTCTTCAACTGATAATTTTTTAGCAGTTTCTAAAATCTTATCTCGTTTGGCATTTTTAATTTTGTCGTGATGATCATTGACTGTTTTCGTAAAAACTTCAGTTATCTTTGGTTCTCTATCGTTCATATTATCACCTATTATAATCATAATTCTATTCCTATTATTTGTCAAAGTTATTTCTTGCTTTTGTAAGAGTTTTACTTTTCTAGACAAAGAAAAAGGCCTAAAATAAGCCTTGGTTTTTTAACTGGCGTCCTCGGCGAGAGTCGAACTCGCGCTCTAACCCTTAGGAGGGGCTTGTTTTATCCAACTAAACTACGAGGACATAAAATATATACTCATTATATCACAAGTAATTTAAATTTTTATTAAATTTTGATATAATCATGTATATAAGGAGACTCTTATAATAAAAACTAGATAAGTCAAGTAATACAAAATTTGATAAAATTAATCTAGGAGGATAAAGT
>CANQDB010000085.1 GCA_947591175.1 uncultured Bacilli bacterium | reverse complement strand
TACAACAAAAAGCAACAAAAAAAGATAACTTTTTTCAAATTTTTATCTTTTTTCTAAATTTAACTGTGAATTGTAACTTTCTTTAGGCTTTACAATAACAACAGAATAATTGTCAAAATTAAGTTGTTTACGAACTTCTTTAAGTTTCTTAAAGGAAAGTCCTTTAATAAGGTCTACTTTTAGAGGAACAATGTGACCAAATTCAGTTAAATCATAGTAAAGATTATCTAAAGTTGTTTTATAGTCGTCAATCATTAAAACTTCGGAAGCAATCCAAACTTTCTTAATACGATTTAAGTCTTCTTCTTTAACAGTTGCGTTCTTTAAAGTTGTCACGACATAATTGACAAATTCATCTGGTTTTTCGGTTTGAGCTACAAAATCAAAAGTCAAATAGTCATCGGTGTGTTCTCTCATAAAGTAGAAAGATGTAGCTAAGTTCTTTTCCCTTATTTCTTCGGTATAGATAGAACTCATTCCAAAAAGAATCGATAACAAGGCTCCAGCATAAGTATCAAAGAGATATTGATCCATTCCTTTAGCCCAAGGTATTTTAAAAGTAAGACCTACTTTTTGGTTCTTGACATTGAGTTCTACTTCGAGTCTTTTTTGGTTTACAGTTTTGTCTTCTTTAACTTTTTTAACTTCATATGGCAAGTTACTTTCTCGTTCCATTAAATATTTATTGTTTTTAACAGTTTCAAGCATTTTTTCGGGATCGATGTTGCCAGTTGCTAGAATAAACATATTAGATGGTTGATAGAAAGTATTGTAACAATGATATAAGTCTTCTTTCGTGATTTTATAAATTGATTCGACCGTTCCTGCAATATCTACTCTAATTGAATCTTTATGAAAAGTTGCTTCTTTCATTTTACGTTCCATTTGCCAATCTGGGTCATCGTCATACATTTTTATCTCTTCGGCAATGATTCCTTTTTCTTTTTCGACGTTCTCATCCGTGAAGTAAGGTCTATTAACGTAAGATAGTAAGTAGTCTAAGTTTTCTTCTAAGTTGTCTCCTCCTTCAAAGAGATATCTAGTACTTTTCCAAGTAGTCGAAGCGTTACAATCGCATCCGTTCGCGGTATAGAAACTGAAGGGATCTACCCCATCTTCTTGTTCGAACATCTTATGCTCAAGGAAATGGGCTATACCATCGGGAACTCTTAACATTTTATCTTCGCCTACAGGTACAAATTCAGTTTGTAGAGAACCAAAATGCGTTCCATAATGGACACTATAGTTCTTTTTATTAGGATAAGGCACCAAGTATACTTCGAGACCATTTTCTAGTTTTTCATAGAATAGACTCTGGTCGAGTCCCGCTAATTTAATTTCTTTCATGGTTACCTCCTGTCAAAAGATAAATAGTCGTAAGGTGAACTTTTTTAGCAAAAGTAACTATTTGCTCTTTAGTAACTTTCTGAATCTTTTTCTTGCGTTCTTCAAGAGAACCTATTCCTGTTAAGTCACTTGAAACATAAGACTCTAATAAAGAGTTAGGTGTATCCATCGTCTCATCTAGGGCCATACAGTAGATCTTTTTCGCCTTCTCGATATCTTCTTCGCTAAAGTCACCTTTTTCCATCGCTTTCATTTCTTTTTTTATTAACTCGACAGTTTTCTTAAAGTTTTCTTGATCGATTCCCGCTCTTAAAATCATCAAAGAATCAAACTTTCGCATTCCAGCCGTAACGTAATAACAAACAGAGTGCTTTTCCCGAATATTTTTGAAGAACTTCGAGTCAGGACTTGCTCCTAAAATAATCGTATAGAGGTTCCACACATAATGAAGCATGTCCCCTTCGACTTTATCGACAACACACCCCATCGTAAGTTTTGCCTGTTCTATGGAATCTTCTTCGACAATTGTTTTAATCTTTTTGGAAACCTTAAGTGGTTCTAAGTAAGCAGATGGTAATTGTTTTTTAAAAGTCTCAATCGGAAAGTATTTTTTAAATAAGTTTTCTGTTTCGTTAAACTGGATATCACCTAAGACATAGATATCGATATGGACTCTTTTTAACCAATCGTAATAGAAGGAAACTAAATTTTCCTTAGTAATTTTATCTAAATCTTCTAAATATCCGTAATCACGATAAGCATATGGTCCATCACCTAAATTTTCGAGCATCCTAACGATAGCATAATTTTCTTTCCGCTCGTCCATTCCCATAATTTCTTTTTTACTATTTTCCATGATAAAATCGAAAGATTTACTATTGAATGCTCCCTCTTCGATATTAGGATGAAACAAAATTTCTCCTAAAAAGGCAACACTCTTTTCGTACATTCCTTCTTCCGTATATTTTTCATTTAGTAAGGTCATGGTAATATTAGTATTACTAAATCTTCCAGTTCTTCGATTGACAGTTTGAAAATCTACATTGTAAAGTTCTTCGGATTCTTTAATAAGTTCTCTTTTCGAAGGATATTTCTTAGTACTATCCGTTAACATACTCGCTAAAAAATTGCGCATCGTGATAGTATCTTTATTTATCTCTTCCTTTAAGATAACCCTAATAGTAATCGTTTTAAAACGATCAGTTTTAATCATATGTAGTGTATCCGAACCTATTTTAATTGTTTTCTCGTCCATAGATACCTCCTTAAGTACGTTCTTATTATATGTCATATTTCATTTTTTATTAGATAATTGTAGCAGTAAGTGCAACTTCTATTAAATCGGTTAATCCTTTTTCTCTTTCTTCGCTAGTGGTTTCCTCTTTAGATACGACCGAGTCAGAGACTGCTAAAAGGCAACTTGCTTCTTTGTTTAACTGTTTAGCAATATGAAATAGGGCAAAGCTTTCCATTTCAACTCCTAGACATTGATACTTGGAAACTAATGGTGACAAAGTACTATTCATCGAATAAAAAGCCTCACTACAATAGATGTTACCAATCGATAAATGTTTATTTAAAAGGTTACTTGCTTCTATTAACTTTTGATTAAGAATAGCACTACTATCTACTTTTTCACTATCATCATTTCCAAACACTTTACCAAAATTAGATTCACTTACCGACGAAGATACTAAAATCAAATCGAATAAGTTTAACTCTTTTTGATATGTACCACAAGTACCAATGCGAATAATTTTCTTTACATCATAAAATTTATAAAGTTCATAAGCGTAGATTCCAATACTAGGAATTCCCATACCAGAAGCAAAAACAGTAACTTCTTTCCCTTTATACTTTCCAGTATATGCTAAACAGTTACGAACACTATTTATGAGTCTTGCATCTTCTAAATAATGTTCAGCAATAAATTTAGCCCTTAATGGGTCACCTGGCATAATAACAGTATCACTTATATCTTCTTTTCGACTTTCAATATGAGGAGTCATTATATTACCTTCTTTCTATAGTCATTATATCAAAAATTCCCAAATAAGTCTTTTGTAAGGTAAAAGAAAAAGACTATTTTAATTAATAATCTTTTCAACTTTTCTCGTTATTATATCTTTTTTTACCCCTCATTAATAATTTTTTCAACTTCTTCTTGGGATAATTTGCTATAGCGAACAATATCTAAAACACTTACCCCATTTTCATGCATATTCATTACATATTCTTTATCACGTTGATTCTTGCCCTCTTCGACTCTTTCTTCTCTTAAAGTCTTCTTCTCATATTCGTCAAAGGCCTCTAATTCTTCATCCGATAAAAGTATATCATCATATAATGAACTTTCAAATATGTTTCCCGGTTTACTCATTATTTTACCCTACTTTTCCTTCATTAATAATCTTTTCAATGTCTTCTCGAGATAGTCCCGTACATTCTATGATTGTCTCTATATCCATTCTCTTTTCATGCATTTTGAGAACTATTTCTTTATCGCGTTGATTCTTCCCTTCCTCGACGCCTTCTTCTCTTAAAGTCTTCTTCTCATATTCGTCAAAGGCCTCTAGTTCAGCCTCTGTCAAAAAGATAGGATCACTCGACAAACTCTCTAATTTATTTACTACTTTTTCCATAATTGCCTCACCTTTACTTACCTCTCTTAATTCTTTTTTCGAAGTTAATACTAACAATAATACCAAACGTTCTAACTTGCTTAACTTTTCTTTATTGTAATATTTTTTACTAATTTTAGCAAGGTCTACATAGATAAATTTAGGGGCAAATGGATGAAGGTATCCATTATTTATTTCTCTTGTCTCAAAGGTATGTATAGTAAGGTTATCATCTTTTATAAAACTCATTTTCATAACATCGAAATTTATCTCAAAAATTTCTACATTTGTCTTATAGTCATCTTGTTTCTCCTTGTCTAAATTTTTTTCGAATGTCCTAAAAGCGTATGATAGATTCTTTTTAGCAACGGCCTTTGAATAATCTCCTTTATAGGCTTCAATTATGATATGTTTATCTTTAATATTGACAACAAAATCACTTCTTCGTGGCCTATCTGTGACTCTTGCAACAGTGTGTTCAGTCGATGATACTTCCAAGTTTTCTAAAACGTAATCATAAGGCAAGCCTAAAATTAAGGAAATAAGTGAAGCCAAATACTCAGGGCAATCATCCATGACAGGTTTAAAACAAACATCATAGATACCTTCGATTACTTCTTCCCCACTTATTACTTTGTCCATTTTTTGTTTGACGGTTTTTCTTTCCATTTCATCCGTTATCATATAACTTTCTCACCTCTATATATATCATTCGCAAAAAGTTTACGATTGACTTAAAAAATTGCAAAAAAAAGACGACTTATCAAAGAAATCATCTTCTAAAATTTTATATTTTGTTAAATTCATCAATATCATCCAAAATTTTATGTACACTAGTATGAGGATTTGCCTTTATTAATTCTTCACCATCTCTAATAGTTCTTTGTTCTAAAGCTTTAGCAACTTTTCTAGCTTCAGAAGTATGATTCTTTATAATCCTATACATATCCATAGTTTCTGAATACGTTCCATTTAACTTTTCTATTTCCTTTTTAACATCTTGGCTAGTATTAAATTTCAATTTATTGTTTCTATAGTGTAATAAGTACCATATTTCAAATGTTGGAGCGGATGTTATAATTTCTATATTATTTTCTAAACATTTTCCTGAAATTTCTTTTATCTCATTTATTCTTCTATCATCTAAATCTGTATCTAACACTAAAAATATTCTTACATTGTCTTCTGATTTAATGTCTTCATTTTGAATATATTTTAATAAATCATCTAACATACCCTTTGGATCTGTACTATTTCCTGTTGAGAATTGTATTCTTAAGTCTCTCGTACGATAATTTCTAAAATAATAGTACTCTGAAGACTTTATTCCTCCTTCAGAACATATTACAATTAATGGTCTTTTTCGTTGTTGTTTTAATTGTCTTCTAGCCACAAATCAATATCCCTTATAAATGGAATTGCTCCATATCTACCATTTATATAACCTTTCTGAATATTTTCATCTTTTCTTACAGGAAATGAATCAAGTGGATATAAATCAGAAATACCAGTTTTTGAATTTTTTTCAGTAAACCAAATCTCGTCTCTTCTTAATAAATCAAGACTTAATAAATTTGTGGCATGTGTCATAAATATTAACTGACTATTAGCTTTATTAATCTCCTTATTATTAAAAAGTTTTATGATAAACTCAACTAATGCTGGATGCATACTTTTCTCCAATTCATCAACTATTATTATTTTAGTGCTTTCAAACGATCTTTTTAAGAATGGGGCCAATGCAAATAAAACACGAGTGCCTGATGATTCGTCATCAAAATTCAATTTATAATAATGTTTATTATTTTTTTCATCAATAACTTCATGATCTAATTCAATATTTACATTAGACATTTTAAAGGTTTCATTTGTTCTAGCAAGTGGTGGAATAAACATATCCATCATTGTACTATCCATATCTTTTTCTTCATA
>CANQDB010000084.1 GCA_947591175.1 uncultured Bacilli bacterium | reverse complement strand
GAGGAAGAAATATCCTATGAAGGAGAAATACCAAATCGTGAGGTTTGGGCATGATTTATTTTTAAATCATTTTGTTCTATGGACCAGTTTTTTCTATCTTTCTAGAATGGTTCATGATAAAATAATGATATAGAAAGTTGGGATATCATGAAAAAATTAAAAGAGGTAGGAATTTTTTTATTACTAGTAATGAATACTATACTTCTTGGTAGTACTTTATTATTTTTTGCCCATGTAAGTATTACTCCTTTTCATCTACCAATTTTTATCATAATATCAGGAGTTTTGTATTATTTCTTTAGAAAAAAATCATCAAAAAAGGAACTTATTCAAGTTATTTTAATATCTTTACTGATTATGCTTGTAAGTACTGGTGTTTCGGCTTTAATGTTCGATCGCTCTAGTGATGGTAACACCTATCATAAAGATGCAATAGGAGTATTAAAAGAAGGATTTAATCCTGTTTATGAATCCAGTTCTGATTTTATTATGAATCGAAAAGATGATAGCAAATCTTTGACTGAATATAGCATTTGGACGGATCATTATGCCAAAGCAAACTGGATAATTGCCGCTAATTTTTATTCACTAACTGGAAACATTGAATCAGGAAAAGCCATCAATCTAATAAGTATCACTATTGCCTTTGCCTTAATATTTTCAACTTTAGTAGATATTCTAAGTAAAAGGAAGGCTCTAGTTCTTTCAATTATCACGGCCCTAAATCCAATAACAGCCTCCCAAATGTTTACTTATTACAATGATCAGTTAGTGTGCCTATATCTATTCCTTGCAATTTTATATTTAATAAAACTAGATAAAAACATCAAAGATAAAGAATCTTGGTTTGGTTATATATTAACTTTTATAATTTTAGCCAATATGAAATTTAATGGTTTGGGTTATTTATTAGTTTTCAGTTTTCTATTTGTATGTAGGTACTTATATAAAGTCTATAAAAAAGGACAATTTTTCCCAATCTTCAAGAAGTTGTGCACTATATTTATTCCTTTATTTATGGTTAGTTTGGTAATTGTTGGCTATCCAACCTATGTTAAAAACACGATCGATCACCGAAATCCATTCTTTCCTCTTTACGATGAAAATGGTGAAGATATCATTACTGCTCAAGAACCTAAAAGTTTTTTAAAAATGAACAATGTAGAAAAAATATTTTATGCTACTTTCTCGAAAGCTAACAACTTAAGAGATAACGATAAAACAGAATTAAAAATACCATTTACTGTTTATAGAACAGAATTAACACCCGCAATGTCGAACGACTTAAGAATTAGTGGCTGGGGCTTATTATTTAGTGGTCTATTACTATGTAGTATCGTCATTTTGATAAAGTACTTTAAAAGTTACAAACGTGAAAGTTGGATACTTTATACTTTAGGAATTACTGTATTATTACTTCTAGTCATAAGCGAATCATGGTGGGCTCGCTATACACCACACTTTTATCTATTTGTAAAGAGCTTTTTTAAAAAACTTTTATCTATTTGTTATATTGTCTTTGTATATCCTTTTCAAATATGGAAAAAATAGACCAATAAAATGGATATACACAATATTAATTCTTATCAATACTCTAATACCTCTAGCGGGTAACACATACTATACTTTAAAAAATAGTTTTGAAATTCATAAAGATTTAAATAATCTATCGGCAAAAGAAATAATCGTTAATGTCAAAGGAATGAATGGTATCATCTACAATTTAAAAGACTACCACATTAAATATCAGTTAGATTCTACCCTAACGGGAAAAGAATTATATTACCATTATTTAGAATATCAGGAGAAATAAAAGTGAAAGAACAATATATTGCTATTATATTTTTATTATTAGGTCCAATCCTAGATGTGACTAGTTTCTTAGGTTTACCATTTAGTATCATCTTCCGTGGGTTATTTCTTGTCTACATAATTTTTGCTATTGTTAAAAACAAGAAAGAAATAAAATATTTAGTCCCTTTACTACTATTCGGTATTTTCTATTTAGTATATCAAATCTATGGTTTGCATTTTAATGTCTCGTCATCTCTCTCTTCCGTTTTAAAATTTTTGTATTTACCAATATCTATTTTATATTTTAAAAATTATGTCTTTCCTATGGAAAAGAGCAAAGTGTTAAGTATAATTCTTGTTACTTATATTGGTATTTATCTATTATCATACATCTTAGGAATTGGGGCCGATGCTTATTTAGAAACCGATGGTAAAAGTGGTTTTAAAGGACTATTTTCTTCAATTAATGAGTTTAGTGCAATTTTAGTTTGTCTTCTCCCAGTCGTAACGACATACTTAAAAAAAGAAAAAAAATATCTCTTTCTAGTGGGCTTAATTATATCAGCTTTTTTATGTAGTTTATTAATCGGTACTAAAGTATTAATGTTTGGCGTTATATTTACTATTTTCTATTTACTATGGCAAGAAAGAAAGAAGTTATTTTTGGAACAGAAAAAATCTATAAAAATAGGAATCATAGTTTCTTTTGTCATAATTGTTATCATTGGAGGATTTTTGTTTACCAAGACGAGAACTTTTCAAAATATGCTAGTTCAACAAGATTTCTTTAAAGTCGAAAACGTAATATCTCTAGAATTTGTAAATAAAATTATTTATAATGATCGCTTAACCTTTTTAAAAGATAATTTTAATTATTGGAAGAATCAAAGCGTAAGTAAAATGATATTTGGTTTTGGCTTAGAAAATTACGATATTAAAATGATCGAAATAGATGAATTTGATCTACTTATTCGTTATGGAATTATAGGACTGATTCTATTTGTTGGAAGCATTGTATTATCAGTAGATAAAAAGAACTTAAAACCTGAAGAAAAAATATCTATATTATTACTGATAGTGATTTCTTTAACATCAGGTCACGTCCTATTTTATCCCACTGTCTGCATATACTTTGCTGTGATGTTAGCAAAAGATAATACTAAAAAAGCAATTAATGTTAAGAAAAAGAGGTTCTCCTAAGTGAGCCTTTTTTGATTGACTTCTAAATAAAAATCAAAGATAATAAATGGTAACTCAAAACGAAAGAAGTGTCTTTGATATGGATGGTCTAAATCTAAATGAAATATTACTATTACTAATTTATAAAACCGTTATGCAAGAAGAATATCATCTAACTCTTGAAAAAATTAAAGAAAATGCTACTACTGTAGAGCAAGTAAGGGATAATTTTCAAACAATCATACTTCTTTATCAATTACGGTTTTCTAATTATTGTTATGACTATCAATTTACAAATAATAAAATTATTTCTCCTCAACTAAATAGTGTCCTAATTGATTTAGAAAAGAAAGAAGATACTATTCGTTCTTTTTATACTCTTGAGGATAAAACAAAGTTTTCGTATTTTAATGAGAACGAACTAAAAAACATATCTAAACTTGGCTATGTCTTAAAACCATATATAAAATCTGGAATATCACTCTCTAACTTAGCTATAGTAGCCTATATATATGATGGTTATTATCCTTTTTGTAGTCAAAAATATATGCAAAAATTACTTAATAAAGAAAACATTCCACTTTCTACCAGTAATCTTACTAATATTTGGAAATGCCTTCAAGGCCTAGAAATTATTGATAACGAATCAACTCCTCCAAAAGATGCTGAAGAACTAAATTATTCACGTCTTAATGATATTGCTGGTCTTGTTTACTATTTAAACGATGAACTAAAAGACGAAGTCTCACTTGATGGCGTCGAGGACATACTTCATGGTACTTATTATCCAAATGGAGATTATTATTGGGATACCAAAGGCCTTGATTTTTGGATAAAGTTCAACCGCTTTTCCTTTTTAAGAATCGATGTAGGAGATACTTACCCCGAATTTCCTTATGAAGATAAAAAGGCGTGTCTTGAAAAACTTAGAAAACTTATTGAAAATTACGAAGTGGAAGATAATCCTTTAGGTAAACCATTTGCTTTCTATACGACTTTTGAAGAAGACCAAAAGTTCCCGCATTATGAATGGGTCTTTGCAAATCGTGAAGAATACGCTCAAAAATTAATAGATAACATTTTATTCGATGATGCTTGTATCGAGGACTTAACTATTATTGATTCATCTTACAAACAATATCAAAAAAATAAATTAATTACGGAAAACCCCGAATTAAAAGCATTTATCTACCGAAAAAAGCCCTCAAAGAGAATAGAACTTAAAAAGTGACAAAATTCTCTTGCTAAACACAAAAAGTTAATGATAAAATAAAGTTAACAAATCCATGACGCGGGTTTGAAGTATAGGGAAAGGAGTGAAAGAGGTGAAAAAATTAGGAATCAATACAGCTGCAGGAGTTTTAGATATCATTGCATCTATAGTATATTTCTTGGCAATCTTTATTTTAGTAGGATCTGCTATTGAAGAAGGATTTACAACTGGCCAAACTAGCGGAACTGAAACAATGAGAAATATTCTCTTAGTTTTTGCTGCAGTATGTATGGTCTTACATATCGTTGGCCTTGTACAATCTAAGAAGGTTGGCATCAAGTTAACAGGAAATATCTTAGGTATCATCGGTCATGCTATCTATTTACTATTAGGTGCTGCATTAGGCTGGGTTGCTATGATTTTAACAATTATTTCAGCAGTATTCACACTTAAAGACAACAAGATACCTGAAGGTAAATAATTAAATTTTTAAGTTCGAAGACTTCGTTATCCGTAACGGAGTTTTTTTTCTTTCCCAAAAAGATTTGCTTGAAAACAAAGTCGACAAATGGTATATTAATGATAGAATAAGGAGGATAGAAAATGAAAGATCAAGATCATAAAATTATTACCGATTACGAAGACCCCGATCAATATTCAAGCAAAAAAACCATAAAAATGTACAAAGTTGCCTTAATTGTTATTTCGATAGTAGCAGTGGGCTTAATCGCGACATTTACTTTTCAAGCCTATCAAGTGAGTAAAATCGATCCTTTTGAAAAACCAGGCTCTACTTTAGCTCAAGATTATTTCCTAGCTAGTGCTAAAACCTATTTTGAGTTTGATCCTGCAAAACTTCCGACAACGGCAGGAAGTTGTACTAGTGTAGCCCTTCAAACCATTCAGGAACAAAAATTAATGTCAGATATCAGTTATTATAATAAATGCGATAAAAATGTCAGCTTGGTAAAAGTGTGCAAACTAGAAAGTGGAAACTATCACTTTGAAGTAAACATGCAATGTGGAAATAATGTTTCTAATGTTGCCTATGGTGATGAACAACCTCTAGTAAACGATTCGGATATCGTCAATAAAACTGGAGCAAAACTAACGTTTTCTTATCAAGCCCAAAAATTAAATACTGATAATAGTACAATTGGTGAAACTGAAACCATGTGGGAAGATGAGATTCCTTATGAAAACTATAAAATCATCAAAGAGACAACTTACTATCGGTATCGTGATAAGAACTGGAATTATAGTGGAGACATTAGATTCTATTATCCCCAAGATAAATCCAATACAGAATTAGTCGACGAATACTATACTGAAAGCCCAAGTGAAGAATACAAATTTAAAGAGGTATCTCAAAACTATGCTTATAAATGGTATATTCAAAATGACAATGGTCCAAAGTATTATTATCCATCAGGAACAACTAATGTCGATGAAGAAAAGACTTATTACTTAACGGCCCCAATTCAAGGCGCTAAAAGAGATGATAGTACTAAAACTTATGCGGCTAAATATTATCGCGTTGTAAATATGGAAAAAAGTCAACTTTTACCGGCTAGTCCATCGCCAAGTGCTAAACAGTTAACTGATACTGAAACTTGGAGTGCTTGGAGTGAATATTCGCGAGTTGTTCCAGAAACAAGTCCATTTGGCAAAGGTAACCGTGAAATTGAGAAACGGATTAAAGTAGATGTTGTACCAATCACAAC
>CANQDB010000083.1 GCA_947591175.1 uncultured Bacilli bacterium | reverse complement strand
AACACTTCGTCGATACCTACGCGTGTATTGGACTTTCACCAACTAGATATATGCCATGTACGGCACACAAGAAAAAAGTGCTCGAAAGCACTAATGACAAACGGCACCTATTTGTTCATATAATTCTTTGATATCTTGAACAGCAATTCGACCATTTTTAATGAGCTGCTCTAGTGATGAATCAATCTCAAGCATTTTATCGGTATCAATTTTAGCGTAGTTAATTCTTACTATACTAGTCAAGGTGTCTCCACTGATATTAACATCGTAATCATAGTATTTTAAATTTTTAAATGGTTCGTATATCTGCTCAACTTGGGCTTTATAAGTCTCTAAAATTTCTTTATCTGAAGATGTTATTTTTTCAACTGTTTCGACTAGATTTACATATTTTCCGTCATGCTCTACATTGTATGTTGATTCGATACTTAATCCTTCACTTACAGTTCGTTGCATGACACAACTCATTTTTTCAACTTCGTCTTGGGTTTCTTCTTGATTAGTTGTTTCCTCTTTCAAAGTATTTTGCTCTCCACAGCCGGTTAAAAAGAGACCAAAGACTAAAACCAATATAATTAAAAATTTCTTTTTCATTTTTTATCTTCCTCTTTTATTCACAAATAAAATCTTCTTCACTAGCTACTTCACTTACTTCGTCCATAGACATATTAGGCTCAATTCCGTTAAATTGAGTGGCTAGTTCCTCTGGGGTCATCGTTACTTCAATATAGATGGTATTATCTTTAAAATAACCATAGCAGTCTCCCGAATCAACTCCATAGGCTTCACAAATATCATCTGAAGACATATATTGAGCCAAATCTGTGATATTGAAACCAACTAAACTATTGATTCCATCCATAAGTATTTCTGGAGCAGTAACTGTAACATCCATTTTAGCCTTTTGAATTTCCGTTTCTTCATCGTTATATTTGAAAGTCAAGTTAGCTTCAATTCCATATTCATTATGACTACATTTTAATGTATGTTGTTCTACTTGTTCTTCATTACAACCAGTTAAAAGTAAGACACAACAACCAATTCCTAATAATTTACTTAAATTTTTCATTCTCTCACCTCATTTATATTTTATTGCTTTTAGCGGCAACTGTAGCCTCTATCTTCCAATTCTTCAGCTATTTCTTCATAAGTACTAGCGTCTTCAAAGGAATCTTTGATATTTTGGGCAGAAATTGTTCCATTGACAATAAAATAATCATCTTGAATTGTCGCTTCACATTTCTCTAAAAATTCGTCTTCGTCACAATAAGTGTCAACAGCTTCTTCAGCTTCTTCCCTAGAGTCTTTGTCTGGTATAAAAACCCTTTGATAGATAGTACCACCCGTGGCTTCAGTTAAGTCGCTATTAAAATTAATAGTTACTTCATATTTCATATCATTTTGATCTACTGAACAAAACAATTGATTAGAATTATTGCTTCCACATCCGGCTAAAAGTAATAGACCACAACCAAGACCAATAAATTTCCCTACTTTTTTCACTTCCTCACCTCTCTTATCTTTATTTTACCAAAGAAAAAGAAAAGTGCAAAGACTTTTCCATATTCTTAATTACAAGTAAATCCATCTTCTTCAGCGGCTTCTTTGACAGAATTGTAAGTAACGCTATCGTCTACTCCGTTGAAAACTTCGTCGATATCTCTTGTTGCAACGGTTCCTTCAATATGAAGTATATTACCTTTTATATTTGCATTACAAGTTGCAAGTGGTAAATCGGCTTCATCACAAATTTCGTCAGAACTTAGGTCTTCCATTTCTTCCAAAAAAGATTCATTTGCTTCTACGTCCTCCGAAATCGTAATACTTTGTAGTTCTGTTCCATCTGCATTAAAAGTCATTTGAGCTTTAGCTGATACTCTTTCCGAATCTAAAGTACAAGTCAAAACTTTGGTATTATCACTTCCACATCCCGTTAATAAAAGAACTCCGCAACCAATTCCTAAAACCTTGAACATCTTTCCTTTCACACATCTCACCTCTTTCTATTTTTATTTTATCAAAGAAAAAGAAAAGTGCAAAGACTTTTCCATATTCTTAATTACAAGTAAAGCCATCGGCTTCAGCGGCTTCTTTGATAGAGTTGTAAGTAATACTATCGTCTACTTCACTGAAAACTTCATCGATATCTCTTGCTGCAACTGTTCCTTCAAGATGAACTTTACTACCTGTTATATTTGCTTTACAAGTTGCAAATGGTAAATTGATTTCATCACAAATTTCGTCGGAACTTAAACTTGAGATTTCATCAATTGAATCAGATGCATCACCTTCCATAACAGTTCTAATATTTTGCAATTCTGTTCCATCGGCATTAAAGCCCATTTGGATTTCGATTTTACCACTTTCTCCCTCTTCGGCAGTGCAAGTCAAAACTTTACCACTATTTCCACATCCTGTTAATAAAAGAACTCCACAACTAATTCCTAAAATTTTGAACATCTTTCCTTTCACACATCTCACCTCTTTCTATTTTTATTTTATCAAATAATTTATCACGTTAAAAGGTTCTTTTTAGGAATTGCTAAATTTTACTATTTTCGCTATACTTAGTTAAGGTGATTGCCTATGAAAAAATGGATACTTTTAGGATGTATTTTAATACTTGTTGCAGGTTGTAGTAATAATGTAACCCTTTGGGAAAGAGAGACAAGTGACTTAAAAGAAATGGCCAAAGAAGACGTTCTTACCACCGAATACGTTTTAGTTGAAAATATAGATGAAGCACTCGATTATTTAAAGGAACATATTATAGAACCTTTAAAAAATAGAGAGACTGGAAAAAGAATGATTTACTATAGTAGTTATCTTGAAGAGTTAGGGAATAAAAGTAATATAGCTAAAGATATGGAGATTACAAAAATAGGTAAACAAATTCAAGAATATGTCAGTTCACTTTATGTAATGGAAGAACTACCTAACAGTTTTTATATGCGAACGAAAGGACTAAATTATTATTTAGAGTTAATTACTATCGATGATAAAATGGTTCAGGATTTTGTAGCACTCTTTGAATAGGGTGTTTTTTTTGTAAAAGAAAAAGGACCTAAGTCCTTAACGAGTATACCAAGTTTGATATGTTTTAGCTGGAAAATTGATAACACTAGCAGCTCCTTTATAGCCTTCGTTAAATTTACGTTCAGCGAAGGCTACATATTTATTCCAAGTACTACATTCGGAGTCACTATAGATGCGACATGGGTAAACCTCTAAGTGAAGGTGAACTCCAAAGGCATAACCGGTATCACCCATGTAACCAATAAGAGTATTAGAGTTAACTGTTTTTCCAACGTAAAGTCCTGGGGCATAACTACTTAAGTGGGCATAAAGAGCCGAATAATATTCTCCTTGGACAGTACGATACTGGATAATGATACAATTTGCGCCATAGCTATCTTGATAAATATTGGTGATGGTACCATTTCCAATCGAATAGAGTTTTGTATTTCTTCCTTCAGCACTTCCTAAATCAATTCCGCGATGGAATGAGCCCCAACGGTAAGAAACATGGCTCGTAACATATCCTTGAGTCATTGGTCTAACAAAGCCGGCATTAGAAACGTTCTTAGCACAATCGACACCGATTACTTGACTACGACTGGTACAACCTTGAGATTTATAAAATTCTACTAAAGTTTGTTTATCTTTAACTTGTTGTTCAAGGCTTGGAGCAAGACCGCCAATTGCCTTGATATCAGCATTTAATTTGCTTATTTCATTGTTTAATTCAGTCATTTTCTTTTCGTATTCTTCTTGTTTAGCGGCTAGTTCTTTTTTGCGGTCTTCATTGGCCTTGATGAGGTCTTGAAGTTCTTTAATCATTTCTTCGTTATATTCTGTAATTTGTTCGACGATAGCGGAACGATAGATGAAATCAGTCATAGTTTCGCCACCAAAGATATACTCTAGATAAAGGTTATCGCCCCCACTCATTTGTAAGTATGAGGCTAAATCTTTAGTTTGATCTTGTTTTTCATTTATTTCGTTATTCGAGTCAACTATTTCTTGTTGTAGTTTTACGGTCTCATCCCCCATTTGTTTTATTTCACTTTTAAGGGAATTGATTTTGGCATTATTGGTATTTACTTCATGTTGTTTATTATCAATTGCGGCCTGGTTATCAGCTAATTCTTTTTGAGCCGCGGCAAGTTCATCGAGGACTTTTCCATAAGTTAGGTCTTCGGCTTTAACAGAAGCTGGGAAAAGAAGTGATAAACACATACAAAGAGTAATAAATTTACTAATTCTATTCTTTCTCATATCTTTAAATACTTCCTTACTGCTTGATAACTTCCAAGCATACCGACAACGATTCCTAGGGCCAGAATAGCACCGGCGACATAGAAGATAAATGGGTTTGGATTAAGGAGTCTAAATATTGGGGTAAATAGTTGGCCGCCAAAATGATCGTACATGAAGTAATAGCCATAGATTAGAACTCCTACTGGAATTACACATCCGATTAGGCCTAAAATCATACCTTCGATAACGAATGGTACTTTAATCGAAAAGTTACTCGCTCCGACAAGGCGCATAATCGAGATTTCTCTCTTACGGGAGAAAATAGTTAACTTAATCGTATTGATAATTAAGAAAACCGTTACAATTACTAAGGCTAGAACCATGCCATAGGCAACTTTTTCTACGATGTTGAAAGTTCCCATAAGTTGTTTAACCATATCTTGTTGGTCACGGACAACTGAGACCTTTTCAATGTTTTTGATTTCTTCAATTGTGGTGCTAATCTTCGTTAGGTCTTTTAATTTTACTTCAAAACCATCTTTTAAAGGGGTGTCTTCATCGGTCCAGTCACTCATGACTTCACGGAAGACTTCATCCATTTCCATCATTTCGTTTTTAGCGACATCCTTGGATTTAAAGGTAACTTCATCGACATTGTCCATTTTTTCTAGAGTATCTTGAACCGTGTTAATCTCTTCTTCCGTAACTTGGCGTTCAAGGAAAACGACAATTGAGACATTTTCTTGCGTTACCGCCGTAAAGTTATCGACGTTATAAGAGGCAATAAGCGAAACTCCGACGATTAAAAGTGTAATCATGATACACGAAATCGAAGCAAGAGATAAAGAAAGATTTCGCCAGACACTTTTAAAGGCATCCCGGATGTTTCGAAATAACATTCTAATTGCTTTCATTAGTATACTTTCCTTTCTCGTAATCTCCGACTAGTCGTCCATCTTGAAGGACAACTACGCGTTTTTTCATTTTATTGACGATTTCTTTATCGTGGGTAGCCATAATGATGGTCGTTCCTAAGGTCTCGTTAATGTCTTCCAATAGATGCATAATTTCCATACTGCGCTTAGGGTCGAGGTTTCCAGTAGGCTCATCACATAGTAAGAGTCTAGGATTATTGACGATGGCTCTTGCGATTGCTACTCTTTGTTGTTCGCCACCTGATAATTGATCGGGATAGTTACGGATTTTTCCCTTTAGTCCTACTAATTCCAAAGCTTTTAGAGTCTTAACTTTGATTTCATCGGATTTAGCCCCAATTACTTCAAGAGCAAAGGCGACGTTTTCGTAAACAGTACTTTTTTGAAGTAAACGATAATCTTGGAAAACTATTCCCAACTTTCTTCTCAACCGATAAACTTTGCGATTTCTTAATTTAGCGACATTTAGGCCACCTAAAATAATTTCACCACGCGTCGGTTTTTCTTCTCTATATAACATTTTAATTAATGTACTTTTGCCACTTCCTGAACCACCAATGACAAAGACAAAGTCACCTTTCTTTATATTTAAATTTAAATCATATATAGCGGTAACTCCATTCTTATATTGCTTGGTAATGTCAACTAGTCGTATAAATTCCATGTCATCACCTCATTTTTCATTGGGTAGTGTGCAAAGTTGATATACAAACTACCTGTTTTTTCCTTTATTT
>CANQDB010000082.1 GCA_947591175.1 uncultured Bacilli bacterium | reverse complement strand
GTGGATAGATGAAAGTGCCAACGAAATAGATGAAAATGGTTCGTGGGTATATGGCGGAAAGACATTCACAGTAAATGTTAATGTATATGCAAGTAATAATCCATTACCGAAACCAATTAAACCAGTTTATAAAGACTCTACCGGAGCTAATGCTCCAGAATTGGCACAAGGAATGATACCAGTTATTTATAAAGATAATCATTGGCAAAAAGTGGATACCTCTGATGAATGGTATGATTATAGTAAACAAGAGTGGGCCAATGCTGTAACAATTGATCCTACTTATAGAGAACAATATGAAGGTAAAGAACCAGGAACAATAATAGATGAAAATCATATAAATACGATGTGGGTATGGATACCAAGATATGAGTACGATACAACGAAATTAGGAAATAATTATGCGGGAGGTTCTCAAGAAACTCCAGGAGAAATAAAGGTACGATTCTTAAGTAACACTGCAGACGAAAGTGGAGGAGACTATAAATTACATCCAGCCTTCAAATTTGGAGAAGAAGACTTAGAGGGATTCTGGTATGGAAAATTTGAAACGAGCCCTAAAGACTCTTGTAGTGATGAAATGGATTGTAATGTAGATACAATAAAACCACAAATAAAACCTAATGTTGCATCATGGAGAAGTATTCAAGTAGCAAAAGCCTTTACCTTATCTCAAAAAATGATAGATGAATTTAAAGATGAATATGGCTTTAGTGGGACAGAAGATACCCATATGAGTAAGAATAGTGAGTGGGGAGCAGTTGCTTATTTATCACAAAGTAAATATGGAAAGTATGGTAATACTTTATATGATGGTGTCAATAAGGAAGTGTATCAAAACAAATCTGATACTTATATAACTGGAAGTAGTAATGGAACTCCATCACAAGATGACTCTAGACAAGAGGGACAATATAAATATGATGATATGACAGATTTACAAGATGGAAAAGGATTAGCAGGACCTGGCGCATCAACTACTGGAAACATAACAGGTGTGTATGATATGTCTGGTGGAGCTTATGATTTTGTAATGGGAGTCCTTGCTGATGAAGAAGGAAACCCAATGAGTGATATTTCAGGATTTAATGGTAAAGTATGCATTAGTTCTATTAGTTGTTCTGATTATTCTGAGGGAATAGCCTTCCCAGATAAAAAATATTATGATTTATACAAAACAACTAGTTTTACTACGGCATGTGATGGAATATGTTATGGGCATGCTTTATCTGAAACATCAAGTTGGTATGGAGATTATATTAATACTTTGTCTCAGTGGAGCGTTTGGTCTTACCGCGGTGGCTACTACAGCAGCATAAATGTAAATGCAGGAGTTGGTTACTTAGGCACTCATTCTGGTGCTGCATTTGACCGCGCTACTTTCCGCCTAGTTTTGGTACCTTAATCTAAAATATCATGTAATTAACTGTGTAAATAAACCTACACAGTTTTTATATTAAAAAAATGAAAAAAGCCTAAGTCGAGGCTCTTTTTTTTGCGAATAATATAATTAGAGGGGAGTGATGGTGATGCAAAATTCACTATTTGATAGTAGTAGTCGCAAAAGAAAGACTATCGAAATAATAAGTATTGGTTTGTTTCTTTTTTCTCTTATCAGTATTGGTATCTATAGTTACTTTAAGTATTTGAAACCAACTACTAAAGAAGAAGTCGAAAAGAAACCGGTACTTGTTAATAAGCTAACTGATTCGGAAGAAGAGACTAAGGAAGAAGAAAAAATCTCATCTTGGATGGTCGATATTAAAGGGGAAATATTATTACCAGGTACTTATGAAGTAACTGAAGAAATGCGTATTACAGATGTTATTGCTTTAGCAGGTGGTCTTACAGAACAAGCTGATACTTCTTTACTAAATCTCAGTAAAAAAGTAGAAGATCAGATGGTAATCGTAATTTATAGTAAAGAGGAGGTAGAGAATATTGAGGACACTTACGCAAAAGAAAAGGAATTATCCACACTTTGTGAAAAACCAATACCAAACGATGCTTGTATTACGGAAGATGAGAAAAGTTCCACAGACCAAGAAAATTCTTCTTCGAACTCCACTAAAGTCAACATCAACAAAGCATCTAAAGAGGAACTGATGACTTTGCCTGGAATTGGGGAAGCAAAAGCTAATGCTATTATTACTTATCGTGAAGGAAAATCTTTTGAGACAGTCGAAGAACTACTCCAGGTTGAGGGAATAGGAGAAAAGTTACTCGAGGATATTCGTGAACAAATTACACTGTTCTAAAAAAGTCTTTCTACTAGTTTGCTTAACGGGAATTATATTTTGCTTGCGGTACTTTATTTTTCCATGGCAAAGTGTTTATACTGGTTCAGAAACTACATTTGAAGGAGTTATCACTAAAATTCAAAAACAAGAAAATTATTGGCAAATAACAATCGATGCTAAGGAACCGCTTCTTGGGACATTTTATACAACTGAAGATTTGACATACTTACAAATAGGAACAAAAGTGCAGGTAATTGGAACTCTTGAAGAAATACTAGAAAATACTATTCCAAACCTTTACTCTTGGAAAAACTTTTATCGAACTTACCATACATTTTATCGTCTTAAGATAAAGTCACTAACACCTTTAGGAAATACTTTTTCTTTTAAAGAGATTGTTTCAAAGTGGATAAATCAGGCCCCAAAAACAAGTCCTTATTTAAAGTGGCTATTTCTAAATGATTCGAGTAATATATCTTCTTCAATAAAAGATATCTATCAAAGAAATGGGACAACATATTTATTTTCTTTTTCAGGGATTCACCTAGCTTATTTGTTAAGAAGTACTAAAAAATATCCTAAACTTCAAAAACTAATTATAATCTTTTTATGTCTAATTATAGGAACTAAGATTTCATTTTTACGAGCTATACTTTCTTATTTATTTTTATCGTTATTTAAAAAAAGACTTTCACAATTAGAAGGAATGCTATTAGTTTTATGTTTACTTCTTACTATTAATCCTTTTTATATAAATCAAATTGGTTTTTGGTATAGTATTGTCTTAAGTAGTAGTTTTCTTTTAATTACTTTACCTAAAACAAAAACTAAGATAGGGTATCTTTTCGAGGGAACTTGCTTCGCTTTTTTGATAAGTCTTCCACTTACATTGTTTTTCTTTTATAAAGTAAATTTAGGAGCTCCTATTATCAATACAATTATAGTTATCATTTTTAATCTACTTTTGTTTCCTTTTTTAGTTTTGACTCTTATTTTTCCGCTCTTGGATGTATTGACAGGTTTTTTGCTAACTTGTTTTGAACAAATTACTATTTTTTTAAACTCCATTTTCAACTTACCAATTAGTTATGGAAAGACTTCGCTTTTTTGCTCGTTGCTTTGGGTTTTTGTTAGTATTTTAGGAGTACTCTTCTTAAAGACTAAGAAAAGAAGATATTTATTAAGTTGTCTTGCACTTTTTGGAATTATCTTGATAAATAGGCCTACTTTTGAAGAGGTAACTTTTTTAGATGTCGGTCAAGGAGACTCCATTTATTTATCATCCCAAGGTAAAAACATGCTATTAGATACTGGTAATACAAAAGGAAATGATATAATTTCGTTTTTAGAATCGAAAGGAGTTTCGCAACTAGATTATTTAATTTTAAGCCATGGTGATAGTGATCATTTAGCAAACGCTCTTGCTATTTTAGAGAAAATTCCTGTAAATGAAATAATATATAACGCGGGAGAAATAAACTCTAAAGAACAAGAAATCTTGTCGTTTGCTACCAAAAACAACATAAAGACTAGTATTTGTTTTGAAGCAAGAGAATTTTCACTTGGCGATTTTTCTTTCTATAGCTTGACTCAAAGTGGTTCAAGTGAAAACCAAAATAGTTGTATTTTCTATGTAACGCATCATGATACAACTTTCTTTTTTGGTGGTGATATGGAAGAATCTCAAGAACAAATGCTTATTAAGAAGTATAGTTTAGATCCTGTCACGTATTTAAAAGTTTCACATCATGGTTCAAAAACTAGTAGTACACTTTCATTTCTTCAATATTTAAAACCTGAAGTTGCTATTATTTCCGTTGGAAAAAATAATATCTATAATCATCCTAGTCCTAGGACTATAGAAAATCTTACAAAAAACGCAATACCATATTATTTAACTTGCACTAGTGGAAGTATCGAAATTAATTTAAAAGATGGTACTTTTAAGACTTATCCTCCATATACTATGGTTAGGACGCTAACGTGATTAGCGTTTATATAGAGTGAGAGGGGAAACCCTCTCTTTTTGGTTAAATGACCCCGAAAAAATGTTCGCCGTTGCAATTTTTTTTAAATAGTAGTATAATTACAATGTGCCTTAAAGAGTAGAAGATTAATAACTTCTTCTGGCATAAAGTACTAATTCGTCACGTAAAAAATTAATATACTATATTAGTTCTCGAGGTGAAAAAGATGAATAATGGATATAAAGATCGTAAGTATCTTAGTATCGTTAATGATATCTTGGAACACAAAGAATTCTTAAAATTAAAAGATATTCTCCATCACGGAATGGATCGTTATGACCATTGTGTACGTGTTTCATATTATTCTTATAAAGTAGCAAAAATTCTTCATTTAGACTATGAAGAGACGGCAAGAGGTGCTTTACTACATGATTTCTTCTTTGATGATAACGAAAGCATCGGTTATAAAAAAGAACGAGCTGAGATCTTAGTCAACCATCCAAAATATGCGTTAGAAAATGCTAAAAAGTATTTTGTTTTATCAGAAAAAGAAGAAGATATGATTTTAACTCATATGTTCCCAGTTGCACCAATGGTTCCAAAATACATGGAAAGTTGGATTGTCGATATGGTTGACGATCTCGTATCAGTATATGAAAAAGGATTCAGTTTGAGGAAAGAATTATCGGCTGCAATGTCATTTATCCTTGTGATAGTAGTAAATGCACTTCGATAAATTCTTTCTTTTTTTTCAAATAAAAAAGCATATAAGCGAAATGCCTATATGCTTTTATGATTCATTTGATGTTTTAATCGAAATTTGTAAACATCTATTTTCAGCAAGGTAAGCTACGTTAACAGTATATTCACCCTTAACTCCATCAAATTCAGCTAATCTAGTTGGTGAATATCCTGAATAATATTTTTCTTCAAAGCCCGCTGCTTTTAACTCTTCCACATAATCTTTATACATACTCTCATTTTCAATGCCATAAGAAGTTAAAACATACTTATCATCTTTATCGGTGTGTACAACAAAATGTGTTCCTTTTGGTTTTGGAAGTTCTTTAGCAATATCAGTCTTTGACCAAATATCAACAACATTAGTACCTTCCTCTAATTCCCAAGTCTTTGTATCAAAGTCATAATCAGCATATTGCAGTTTGTTGTTGTTTACTAAGCTTACTCGTAGTTCTTTTGGTTCCATCAATTCAAATTGCTCTTCAGTAGCATAATAATACAATGACCAATCATTTGCTATACCAACTAGAAATTCAGAATTAGTGAAGGATTCTTTTCCACTTTCTATATATATATCATCTTCATAAAATAAAATAATATTTCTTGGTGAATAATCAACTCCATATCTTTCTGCATAATCCTCCAAGGAATAATCTTTACCTTCTTCCATAAAATCATTATAAACTGATAATTCCTCGTCTGAAACGCCATCCTTAACCTTATAATATAAATTTACACTGGTGATGTCATAATTTGAATTATTAGTTAAAGACGCAACATAGCAATCGTCACCATCACATACAGAAGGATAGGTCTCCCATTCGAAATCGTCTATGGATAAATCCTCAACACTTAACTCTTTAGATGATACATTATCTCCACTCATTTCACTATTATCACTGTTACCATCACCTTTAGATCCACCACCACCAAACATAATTACACAAGAGACGATAACAACTAATAAAATAACAACAGCTAATATTATACTTACATTTTTCTTTTTCATATATTTACCTCCCATAATAAAATCAAGTATTTTATATACAAAACTTTATAATTTTTTTACTTTTTTGATTTTTTATCCTAGTT
>CANQDB010000081.1 GCA_947591175.1 uncultured Bacilli bacterium | reverse complement strand
GTTACTAAAACTTTCATACCATCCTGTGGTAAGAATTTACACTTTATAGCGTTGGACGCAAACATAATGGCATTAATCCGACAGTTTTCATCTTTTAACGTAAAGTAGTAATGCCCTCTCGTGTGAGCCTTAAAATTAGATATCTCTCCTTTTAAAAAGACTTGACCCAAGTTTTCATCGGTATCTATTTTAAACTTGATATACTTGGTTAACTGGGTAACCGTAACATACTTATCCTGCATTGTCTTCCTCACTATGATAAATTCCATCTAGAACAGCATTAATCATTTTGGTAACTTTCTCATCACTATATTTTTTCGAAAGTTCCACCGCTTCGTTAATGGCTACAATCGAGGGAATATCCGTATAGACAAGTTCGTAAATACCTAATGAAATAATTGCTTGATCGACTTTATTTAAACGACTCATCTTCCAGCCATCCAAGTACTGATCTGCTAGCTTTGTAATCTCTTTTTGGTTTTTAATTATTCCTTCGACAGTATCTAAGACAAAATCATTATCTACTTCTAATTGTTCTTTAATGAAATCATGATAGTCATACGGTAAATTAGTTGTCTCAAAAATATAGACTTGATAGATGACTTTCATGATAATTTCACGTAATTCACTTCTATTCTTCATTGCTATTCACCTCGTTTAATTTATTTATTTGTCGTTCTAGTAGAAAACAAAGTAACCCTATCTTTCGTTCACTTGAATTAACGACCGGAGCATATTTTTCTAAAAGACAACGATATTCTTCGACTACCCCAGCGAGTTTTTCAAAATCATCTTTCGTTAACTTCGGTAACAACTTTATTATATCATCAAATTTTAAAACTTCATAAAAGAATCTTCCTTCGTCTGATACAATAATTGTATCTTCCTGTAAATCGGTGATTTTATACGATGAACCAGTATCAAAAATAGGTGCTACATCAAGCCACTTTAATGAGTTAACATCGCGAATAATTCCAAAGTTTCCTAAATGACGATCGGTGTTTAACAAAAGAAAATCGACAAGGAACATGGCCTCTACTTTCTCCTTGGCTTTGGTAATTCCATGATTAGTAAGAATCTTTACATAATTATTAAAATCTTCGATACTAGAATATTTGACTTCTTGTTCTAATATTTGACTGGCTGGAATAAACTCCGTGTTGCTATTGATAAAGCAAGGACACTTTGCTAAAAGTTTACCATCCCTTATTTCAATCGTATATGGAACATGATTAATTCCTAAACGTCTACAAACAATTGAGGCTAAAACCTCTTGGAAAGGTTCTAGTCCATCAATTAGACTACCACCTTTTAATAAATAACGAATATTATCTTCGATAACCCAGGCTTTTTTAAGTTTACCATCAGTCGTATTATTAGGCGTTTTTAAAGAGACCTCATTGACTATAGAAGGCGTATTAGATAAAGATATTTCTAAGAAAGGCGCATAACTAAAATCATGTTCAAAAAAGTTTATGTCCTGATATTTTATATTCTCATTTTTAGGTTTAAGCCAGTATTGATCTGTTAGCGATAAACCAAAGGCTTTATCCAGTAAATCTTCAGGAGCCCTAACACCTAAATGAGCAAGTAATAAATCTAAATGGTCACGAAAAGAAGGTATTCCCCTACCCTTAAACCAATGAGATAAAGCGGCTTTTAATTCGTCTTCGTGACCATTATCAAATAATTTCTTTAAGGAGTATGGTGCGTAATCAATATTATGAATTTTAATAATTTTGGTAAATACATGAAGAGTAGAATCATACTCTACTGTTAAAACTTCTGTATTTTTATTCATTAATATACATTTCATACAGCATTTCTCCTTTTTATACTTTTATTTTTTCTTCTTTACTTCATTCACTAATTCATATAATAAATTCAAGGCTTCCATCGGCGTCATTTCAAGCGGATTTACCTCTTTTAATTTATCTTCGATAGGATGTTCCGCTTCTTTTTCTTCAAAATCAGTATTGCCAAACAATGACGTCTGTAAGAAAGTAGATTCTTTTTTATTTTTATGTTCGTATACATCTAAGATTTCTTCGGCTCTAGTGATTAAACTTTTAGGAAGAGATGCAAGACTTGCTACATGTATTCCATAACTCTTATCGACTGCTCCATTTTTAATTTTATGTAGGAAGGTAATTTTGCCATCTTCTTCGATAGCCGATACATGAACATTTCTTAGCATCGGTAAGTCATTAGCCAGAGTTGTTAATTCGTGGTAGTGAGTTGAAAACAATGTCTTGGCTTTGATTTTATCGTGAATGTACTCAAGTATTGCTTGTGCAAGGCTCATACCGTCATATGTGGCGGTTCCTCGACCTAATTCGTCGAATAAGATAAGACTATGTTCAGTTGCTTCCGTTAACGCAAAGTTTGCTTCTTTCATTTCGACCATAAACGTGGATTCTCCACTTACTAGATCATCACTTGCTCCAATCCTTGTAAATATGGCATCAAATAAGGGAATAGTACAACTCTTACAAGGAACAAAGGAACCCATTTGAGCAAGTATTACAATTATCGCGACTTGTCGCATATAAGTAGATTTACCAGCCATGTTAGGTCCAGTAATTAATAAAATATTAGTGTCTTTTCCCATCATGACATCGTTTGGAACATAGTTATCACGATTTACTTTTTCGACGACTGGATGACGTCCTTCAACTATTTTAATTACGGATTCATCCGTAATCGTTGGTCTTACAAAGTGATTTTCTTCGGCAACTGTAGATAGAGACGTCATCATATCGACTTCAGCAATTACTTTGGCAATACGTTGGATTTTACCGATATAAGTTTTAACTTTATCTCTTATATCCATAAATATCTGGTACTCCAGATTAATAATCTTTTCTTCGGCACCAAGTATTATATTTTCTTTTTCTTTTAGTAAAGGTGTAATAAAGCGTTCACAATTGGCTAAAGTCTGTTTCCGTTCATATCCAAATTCGTCTTTTATAAGTGGAATACTTCCTTTACTTACTTCGATATAGTAGCCAAAGACTCGATTGTACCCTACTTTTAAGTTTTTAATACCAGTTCGTTCTTTTTCATCACTTTCGATTTGTAAGATGAAGTCCTTACTTCCGCTTCTTAAATTACGTAAAGAATCTAGTTCTTCATTAAATCCAGGCTTAATAAGCGAACCTTCTTTTAAAGTAATGGGAGCATCTTCATTAATCGACGTATCGAGCATCGTATAAAGTTCTTCTAAAGTGTCAATTGTTTTATCATAGTGTAACTCTTCTAAAATACGTTTGATATTAGGTAGATGAAATAGCGAGTTCTTTAATTGAATTAAATCCCTGGCATTTAAGTTGCCATAACTAATACGAGATGCCAAACGTTCTAGGTCATAAACCGACGATAATTCTTCAACTAATTCCCCTTTTAAGATAAATTGATTAAGTAAGTTCTCAATTATGTCATAACGACGTTCTATTTCTTTTTTATCGACTAGAGGATTTTCGATTGATAAGCGAAGATAACGACTACCCATGGCAGTTTTTGTCTTGTCGAGAAGCCATAGTAAAGAATAAGTTCGCTCATGTAACCGAATAGTCTCAGTTAGTTCTAGATTTGCTTTCGTATGCATATCGAATCTTAAATACTTTTTAGTATTTACGACTTCAATCGGTTGTAAGTGTGTCAAATCTCCCTTTTTAGTGTTGATTAGATATGCAAGTAAGTGTCTAGCGGTCGTAATTAAACGTACATCATCGATTGTTTTCCATAAAAAAGAATAATCATCTTGTTCGTACACTTCATCTTCGATAGTTACCAAAATATGATAGTTATCTCTTAAGGTCTTAACTAGTCCCCTATCTATTTTACTATTGACGATTATCTCTTTTATATTACGACTTACTACTTCGTTAATTAATTTAGAAGGATCATAGTCTACTAATAAACAATAAAATTGACCAGTCGAAATATCCGAAAAACCTAAGCCATAGCAATATTCAAAATCGTAAATATTTCCTATAAAGTTATAGTCTTTTTCATTTAAAATAGCGTCTAATCTCGTTCCCTTTGTTACTACTTGGATAACGTCACGCTCAACCATACCTTGAGTTTCTTTAGGATCAGTTAATTGCTCGGCAATGGCGACTTTGTAACCTTTATCGATTAATTTATCTAAGTACATTTGATAAGCATGGTGAGGTACTCCGCACATTGGAACTCTTTCATCGAGTCCCGCTTGTTTACCAGTTAGAGCAAGTTCAAGTTCGTGACTTGCGGTAATTGCATCTTCAAAGAACATTTCATAAAAGTCCCCAAGCCTAAAAAAGATGATAGCATCTTCATATTGATCTTTTATATCCATGTATTGTCTCATCATTGGAGACAAGTCATCTCTATTCACTTCACTACGTTTCATAGACTACCTCTTTCTAAGGATTATCATATCATAAACCAAAAGAAAAAAGAAGAAAAACTCTTCTTTTAGGTAGTCAAATCAAGAACTAGATTACTCTTTTACTTGAAGGAGATTTTCTCTACCAGTTAAGCCAACATTATGTGTTGATAAAAAATCTTTTCCTTTCTCATTTACATAAACGGCTGTTAAACTAGTGGTATTATCGAACATTTCAGAACAACCCCAGATGGTGTCACTAACTTTAATAGATGAAAAGTCAAAGTTACCAATGTTTAATTTAGTTAACTGGCTACAGTTACGGAACATACCTCTCATACGCGCTACACTTGATGTGTTCCATCCGCTTAAATTCAAATTATTTAAAGTATTGCAATTTATGAACATCCAATGCATATCTGTTACATTTGATGTATCCCAATTTTTTATTGAACTTAAATCGGTTAATTGGCTACAGTTACCGAACATACTTGACATATCCGTTACATTTGATGTATCCCAGCCACTCAAATCTCCTACATCAATTAATTGGCTACAGTTACCGAACATATTAGACATACTAATTACTTCAGATGTATCTAATAATTCTAATCCTTTTATCTCTTTTAAATTTGAAAAATTACTAAACATAAAACTCGAATTGGGACTAAAATAAATAGTCTGATTACTATCAACGGTTACTGTATATGTATTTTCACCATCGTCGTTTTTAGTTAGATAAGCCATAATATAAGAAGTTTGCCCATATGGTGATGGACTCCATTCATAAACAATACCCTGAGGCTTTATGTTGTTTTGTACAAATTCTATCTTTGTTACTTGACTTTCTTCTACTATTCGACCATTATACCAATTTGTTTGAGAATCTAAAAACTGAATTACAGGTGCAGGTAAAGGGTCATTTGTTGCAAATACATTAACATTTACACTAAAACTCATATTACTATATATCCAACGACCATTTTCATCAACTTGATTAGCATCTTCAGAAAGCCACATTCTAAACCGATAATTTTTTTCATAGTTTTCTTGATTTATAGGAATTGTTTCTTGATATAAAGTTCTACCATTTCCTTGACTTTTTACTGGTGGGACTTGACTTATCCAAAGTTTACTGTATTTATTTATATCTTTCTTAGTACCTGTATTTAAAACTGGAGTTTCAGTAGAAATATCTCCTTCTAATTCTGGAAGAGTACTTAGATATGTCTTTACTGCCCTCTCAGGCAAAGTGGAAGTATTTTTAGTTAAATAAATCTCATAGTTAATTGGAGAGCCTAAAGTTGTAGCTCTTATTTGAAATTCAAAATATCCTGTATCGCTTTGATTTTTTCCTTCTTCATCAGACATAGGTAAAGCATTTGTAATAGCAATTGAATTGTTTTCTTGCTCATTTAGTTCATCATACCTAAATGAAAGATGTCCAGCTGTTAAGGTGTTTTCTGTATTACCTTTTTTTATATAAGTATAGAAAGCCGCTGAAGTACCCATTGTTATCAAAAGTAGTCCAAGAACAATCAATAAAACTAATATTCTTTTCTTTTTTAATTGATGTCGAGTAGACGACTTCCATTCTTTTTCCATAAATTATAAACCTCTTTTCCCATATTTTAAATCTTGTGTGAGGGTTATGTACTCTTGAACTATCGCCCCTCACGGAACCGTACTTGCGTCTTTCTCGCATACGGCTCTTTATAATAATCTTTTGAAACTTAC
>CANQDB010000080.1 GCA_947591175.1 uncultured Bacilli bacterium | reverse complement strand
TGCTGATCTTGCTCAACTAGATGAAGAGATAAGAAGAACGAACGAATTCTTAAAGAAATTAAAGGAACTAAAAAAGAATCTCCAGTAAGTAAAAAATTTATTTCTGGACTGAGTCTGTAAATAAATCCATAAAAATAAAAAATCTTTCCAATTATAAAACAAAAGAAGTGGAGAGATTTTATTATGTCCCTATTCCGGAAAATAAAAAAAGAAGTAACAATAACTTACTTCCCATCGTTTAAAGTTCCATTTACACAGAAATCTTTACATACTTTCCGGACTAGTCCGGAAGTTTCCACTCTTTACCGGATAGCCATCATTTTTTAAATTTGTAACTTGACTCATCATTTTCAATAATATTCTTATTTATTAATATATTTATAATTTCACTTGCACGTGATTTTTTAACCTCGAATATGTTTTCTATTTTTTCCTTTGAAAATTCTTTTTCATATCCGACACTATTAAATAGCTTTTGTAAATTTTCTAAAAAATTAGTTCTAACTTTTCCACCTAAATTTTTATACATTTTTATTAAAAAATAATCTTCATCATCGACTACATTGTTATTTTTCAAATTTTTCTCAAAATTTTCTTTAATATAACCTTTGTTTGGAAATATAACAGTAAAACTTGAAATGCTAGAACTAAAGACGGGTTTTTTGATACAGTCTGTATATGATTCAATAATTCTTGTTATACCACTACCTCTTCGCTCCATAAAATGTAATCTATTAAATATATCTGAAATTATTGTGTTTCTTCTTAGTGATGGTATTTTTGTTAAGTCTAAATCTTGAATTTGACTTCCATCAACCATTCCACCAGGAGATGTTATCTCTAATCTATCATCATACATATCTATATGAATTTCCGACCCTAGTATTTGGTAATCTCTATGTATTATTGCATTTACTATTGCTTCACGTACTGCCTTAGTAGGATATTCGACAAATTCTTTTCGAATCATTCCGTCAATTTTCCAGCTTGTTTTTGAATTGTTTTTTATAAAAGTTTCTGCGTTTTCAAGTAGACTTATTATACTACCAGTGTATTCCTTATCATCACTGGCATCACCATCAATAGAACCTTTTACTACTCCTTTCCATCGAGTACAAAAAATTCTAGATTGTTTCAATAATCCTTGATCGCAAATCAATAATCCAGCATTAGTAATAAAGCCATCGCTATTCAATAAATTTAAAGAAATATAATCCCTATTTATATTAATTGGTGTACCTGTCTCTTTTTTTAATGTTGCATCTAATAAAGTGAAACTAACATCATCTAACTTATACTCACTGGGTAAGCAATCAAATGTTTTGTTTTTACCCTTCAATATTAGATTATCTAAAACATGATTAGGTGCTTCAATACTTTTGTCACCTGATCTTATATATGCTGTCTTTCTACCATCGCTAGAATAATAATATGGAGTTGCAGGACCATCACCAACATTTACTTCTAAAAAATTAAGTTCTTTATCTTGAAATGAATGCAACTCATATCTAGGTATTGGACTTATTTTTGAATTAATTAATTCTGCTATTTTAGATGCAGTATATTTGACATCATCAATTCCCACAGGTCGTCTATCATCATCAACTCCGAATAATAGTATTCCACCATTCGTATTAGCAAATGCTGACACACTTTTTAACCAACTCCTTGGATGAGATACTTCTATTTTTTCTTTGTAGTCTATATTTGTTGACTCTATTTTTTCATAATCTTCTAGTCGCATATTATACCTCCAATTAATTGTATCATACTATAAAATCACTTATTTTTTTGTCGAAATATTTTTAATTCTTATTCCGTATATTTGTGGTTATTTTGCATATTTCCGCATTTTGTCCGGTCTAGTCCGGAACATTATCCGGATTAGAGTGGATTACTATATTATCTCATACTAACTAATATTGCTTTTATTATTTGTTACTTAGTTCATTGTTGCTATTTATATATACTTCTTTAACATCCTCTATTAACATCTTCTATTACCAAGTATATTTTAAATAATTAATGTTTTTAAGATACGTCCGGTATTTAAGAAGTTCAATTTAGCAACTTCTTTTAATTTGTCTTTACCATATTTTTCAACGATTTCTTGGCCGACAGCATCGACGTTAGGACCTGCTCCTTTAGGAAGAGGAATATGCAAGGAATCACTTAATTTATCGAATTCTTTGATAAAGATATATCGAGCTATCATACTAGCACAGGCTACGGCTAAGTTTTTATCTTCGGCTTTAGTCATAAAAGTTATTCCTCGTTGAATATGAGTACTTTCTTGAATGTATTCGTAGTATTTATGTTCTTTCGCAAATTCATCGACAATTATGTAGTCGTAAGTAGGTTTTTCTTCTTCAATTAATTGATAGAGCATTTTATTATGAAGAATGGCTTTAATTTTATTCATATTTACATCTTTATTGTAATATTCTTTATTAGAAAGTAGAACACTTTTATATTTAATTCTTTTAATCATTTGAGGAACTATTTTTAAAATTTGTTCATCAGTTAATTTCTTGGAATCTTTGATTCCAAGTTCTGTTAAGTAGGGAACATCTTCTTTTTTAACATAGGCACTACAAACGACAATTGGTCCAAAGTAATCACCAGTTCCTACTTCATCACTTCCTACTGAAGAACAATCGTAGTAGATGGATTCCTTTCTTTTTTTCTCTTCTTGTTTTTCTGTACTTTGGCCATCGATTACTTTCCATCTATCGGCATCGACGTCAGCACTGGTTCCTTGAAACATTATTTTACCTGATTCGTACATCGTAATTACTGTATCTTCTTCAGTTGCTTGGAAAACGACGTAAGGAATAACTTTATCTCTTCTTTTATCTTTATAGTATTCGATCATTTTTTTCTTGGTTTCATCACTTACTCTAATGACAATATTCATATTCGTTCCTCCTCTTACTTTTATTATAACGAAAATTTTGGATTTTTTTAAGATATTTAATGAAATTTATATGTAGATTGGAAAAAATTACCTTTAGAAATATTTCGTAAAAGTATCGAGATTTTTACTCTTTCGTGGTATATTTGTGGAGATAAAGAAAAGGAGAATTTAAATGGTTTTAAGTAAAAACGATACACAAAAGGTAAAAGAAATAATAAAACACGCTAAAGCAAAAGGCTTGATAAAGCCTCATACCGAAGCATTCAAAGAGTTCCCAGTTGAAAATGAAATTCATAAAGGAGACGTAAACTATTTTAAAATTTAGTAGGAAATACACAGTAAATAGCAAAATACTGTGTATTTTTTGACCTGTCAGAAGTAGGACTAGTAATATTCCTCTTTTTAGTATATACTAGTAATAGTAGGAGGAAGTAATTATGAATATTGTCGATGCAGTAGTTGTATTACTTATTTTAATGTTTGGAGTTATTGGTTTTAAGCGTGGTGTCTTTGAAGAATTAGTAACGACAGTTGGAACGATTGTCGAGCTCGTTTTAGCGTTTTACTTAAAAAATCCGCTCGCGGATATCTTAAGTAAGAATTTACCGTTCTTTAATTTTGGGGGCATTTTCGAAGGACTAACTATTTTAAATGTCGTGTTATATCAATTGATAGCCTTCTTGATCGTATGTGCTTTGTTACATGTTGTTTTACGCCTCATTATGAAAGTTACAGGTGTTTTAGAAAAAATTTTAAAGTATACTATCGTTTTAGGAATACCTTCCAAGATTTTAGGAGCTATTGTCGGTTTTATCGAAGGTTTTGTCATCGTCTTTACGATTTTGTTTTTCTTGAATCAGCCTGCCTTTAATCTAGATATCGTAAAAGACGCAAGTCTTACTAAACCAATTCTTAATAGCACACCACTTTTATCTAATATTGTCGGAAACTTTAATACCGCTTTCGAAAAAATATATGATGTATCTAATCATTATAAAGAAACTGAAAATAAGAACCAATTTAATTTAGACGTTACAGATATTTTATTACGCTATGAAATTGTAGAACCTGATTTTATTTCAGATTTAGCATCATCTGGTAAACTTAAAATAACAGGAATAGATAGTCTATTAAATCAATATCGATAAGAAAGGAAAATATATTATGGTAATTCATTTAGAAAAAGAGAATTTTGATGATTTAATTAAAGAAGGAAAAGTAGTTGTAGATTTCTATGCAGATTGGTGTGGACCATGCAAGATGTTAGCCCCAGTTATCGAAGAAGTCGCAAAAGAAACCGAATCAATAAAATTCGTTAAAGTTAATGTCGATGAACATGAAGATCTTTCGCAAAAGTATGGGGTTATGTCAATTCCTACGTTAATCATGATGGAAAATGGAAAAGAAGTGAAGAAACAGATTGGTTTTCTTCCTAAAGAAGTCTTAGAAGAATGGCTTAAATAGGTGCTTAGGCACTTATTTTTTTGATGTTCAAATTCTTTAGTATTTGAACATCAATCTTTTGACTTGAAAGAATTTCAAAAACACTCGTGGAAACTTCCACTATATAAGTAATCTTACTTTCAAAAGTTTTCTCTCTTATTAAAGAGTCCTTAAGTAGATAGTCGATTTGTTTTTGTTCTTCGTAGGTAAAACTTAGTTTAACTAAGTAGCCCGGAACTAATTCCACAATTGTTCCTTTTTCAAGAGACCCCTTAATTGCTTTAGTATAGGCTCTAACTAGGCCACCTGTACCTAATTTTGTTCCACCGAAGTAACGGACGACGATGCCTAGGCAATTAGAGAGATTGTTTTCTTTTAGGACATTAAGTATTGGAAAACCTCCTGTTTTCGATGGTTCACCATCATCATTACAGTATTCGTAAGAATCAACTATATACGCATAGCAGTAGTGCGTAGCCTTAGGATATTCTTCCTTGGCCAAGGCCAAACAAGAAAGGACTTCGTCCTTATTATCTATATGACAAAGTATCCCAATAAACTTAGATTTCTTTTCTTCTATTTCGAAAATAGTTTTAGAAAGAATACTTTTCATTCCTTCACCTCGTTTCTTTCATTATAAAAAGAGTTTTATTTATTGTCAATTAGCTTATTTTTTCCTACTTTTTAAGGGTAAATAATTGACTAAATATTAAAATAATTTTACAATAGATTTGGGTGATACTTAATATGAAGGATAAAACAAAAGTAATATTAGGCGTAATTATGGGAGCCTTAATTTTAGGAACTATTGGTTTTAGTTGGGCTATATTTACAACTAAAACGGAAAGACAAGGGGCACTAAATATTATTGCCGCTAATACATCTTGTCCTATTTCAAGTGAGGAGTTAAATGACAATAATCAAATAACCATAGAACAAGGTCAAGAAAAAGAGATTACAATCGAATTATCTAATCAAAGTAAGATTAATGTTCATTCACTTATAACTTATAGTGGGGATGGAGTAGAAGTATCTTATGCTCCTGAAAGTAAGGATAATTTGGATATTGAAGATTTAGCAGTAAGTGAATCTAAAACTATAAAGTTATATATCAAAAATACAAGTGAAACTAGTCAAACAGTAACAATTAACGTTCATTGCGGTATGAGTTCTAAAACATTAGAACCTGGAGTAAACGAAAATAATGTAGAAACTGAGCATGTCCCTGTTCTTACTTGCGAAGAATTACCTCAACCTAATGCTCCAGTATTAGGAAACATGATACCAGTTCGTTATGATGGCACAAAATGGGTAAAAGCAGATAGTTCTAACAAAGATAATAATTGGTATAATTATTGTAATCAAGAATGGGCTAATGCTGTGACGGTTATTTCAAGTGAAAGAAATAATTTAACTAATGCTTCCGTTGGAACAGAAATCCCAATGAATGCAATTAATACGATGTGGGTATGGATACCAAGATATGAATATGATACAACAAATTTAGGAACAAGTTATTCTAGTGGTACAAAAACTGAACCTGGTGCAATAAATATAAAGTTTATTGATGGAACTGGAATAGGTTCAGAAGGAAATTATAAAGTACATCCAGCCTTCAAATTTGGCGAAGATGAATTAGAAGGATTCTGGTATGGAAAGTTTGAAACAAGTAATAAAGAACAAACTTGTACTGCAAAAGATTATTCGGCTGGTACTAATTGTGATCAAACAACCTTTACCCTTCAAATAAAACCAAATGCAATATCATGGAGAGGAATTAGACCATCTACTGCCTTTACAGTATCGCAAAAAATGGTTACAGATTTCAAAACTGAATATGGCTTTAGTGGAACAGAAGATACCCATATGAGTAAGAATAGTGAGTGGGGAGCAGTTGCGTACCTTTCACAAAGTACATATGGAAAATATGGAAATGAAAAG
>CANQDB010000079.1 GCA_947591175.1 uncultured Bacilli bacterium | reverse complement strand
ATTTAACTCCGTCCGTTCCAAATCACTCTTCGATGCACACACCTTTTGATATTCTTTAACTTCTTCCTGATGCTCACTAGTCGTTATCTCATTTACAAAAGGATGTTCAGGTGACAAAACACAGTACGTTGCTCCAAACAAAGTATCACATCTAGTCGTAAAGACCGTGAACTCTTTATCCGTTCCATCTATCTTAAAGATAACGTTAGCACCCGTACTTTTACCGATCCAGTTCTTTTGCATTTCTTTTGTCGATTCAGGCCAATCAACTAATTCCAAATCTTCAAGCAATCTTTCGGCATAAGCAGTAATCTTTAGTACCCATTGCCTCATAGGTTTCCTAATAACCGGATATCCCCCACGCTCACTCTTACCATTGATAACTTCCTCATTGGCTAACACTGTTCCAAGTTCAGGACACCAGTTAACCGGAATCTCATCGACATAAGCAAGTCCTTTTTCATAAAGTTTCAAAAATATCCATTGCGTCCATTTATAATACTTAGGATCAGTCGTTGCAATCTCTCTATCCCAATCGTAAGAAAGACCTAGCGACTTGATTTGTCTTTTAAATGTCTCAATATTTTGAGCCGTAAATTGCGCTGGATGATGTCCTGTTGAGATTGCATATTGCTCAGCAGGTAATCCAAAAGCATCCCAACCCATCGGATGAAGGACATTGTATCCTTGCATTCTCTTCATTCTAGATACTATATCAGTCGCCGTATAGCCTTCCGGATGTCCTACATGTAATCCTTGACCTGATGGATATGGAAACATATCCAAAATATAATACTTAGGTTTCGAAAAATCCCACGTATCAGTCTTAAATGTTTTATTATTTTCCCAATATTCTTGCCATTTCTTTTCAGTTTTCTTAAAATTATACATGTTTTTTATTTCCTTTCTTTTCATAATGTTTTCCAATAAAATGGAATGATATAACGATAACTCCTAAAGCTAACACAAAGCCCACAATTAACTGGACGATAATCCACGGAATAAAACTTACAATTGTCACGACCAGTGAAATATCAAGGGACGCAACAAGAGCAATCAAATAAAGTAACTTCGTATAAGAAATCTTTTTTAAATCCAAGTGATACCTAATAACTAAATACTGTACTTCTGTAGGAAGGCGATCTTCCTTAGGTTTAGCGCGTAAGCGCTTTTTCTTTTTAGCTTTACGAGGATGCTTTTTCAGTTTCTCTTTGCGTAACTCTTTCCTAACAGTAGTAAAATAGTAAAGTAAAAACACCAAGAGAAAAGTTCCAATAAACAAAAGTATTTGCTCCATAAGTTAAACCTCCTTCTTAAAGAAAAACGCCCTTACGTAAAAACATAAGGACGAAATTATTCGCGGTACCACCTTAATTCATAGATAAATCTATGCTACTTTTTACTCTTATCGCGAGATATTACGTCTAAGTAGTTCTAAAAAGACAAGTTCATAAATAGTTTTTCTTAGTTTCCACCAACCACTAAGTCTCTTTCAAAAAACTAAATTTATTACTACTTCTTTTTCCACCTAGAAAAGATTTCAGTTACTAGTATATTAGATTTCACCTAAATATTCAAGTAATTTCAAAAATAATTGCATGTATTCTTTCGTAAGTTTATGCTTTTTAAGTTTACGTATTTCAATACGTTTCTTCTTAATCGGTAAATTAGAAAACATAATTTCCGAGATTTTTTCTTTTAAATAAGTACTTATCTGTAAGTCCATCAAGATACTATCGATATCGTCGTTAATAACCCGGACAGCATCAATTTCGATATCTTTTCCGCGACAGTTTAACGTAAGTTGACCGACACTTGGAACGTGAGCTATTTCGACGACGAAATCATTTTCTTCGACATAGTTCTTAGTTGGAACATTGGTGCTATTGAAGTAGGCAACAACTGAATCGGCTTCCTTAGTATTTCTAAATCTAAACTTGTAGTCACGGTACTCTGGGACGATTCCACTCTTACCTTCAAGGGATCTGATAATAACCGTATAATTACTAGGTAAATAGTTATAGTCTATTTGGGTCTTTAAGAAATAACCTTCTTGATATTGAGCCGTAACTCCATCATCTTCGTATAAATTAAAGGTATTATTCTGACCAGGGAAAATATCGATTTCAAGTTCACTAGGATTACTGATATTATTCTTATCACTCTTATTCGATAACGGAATAATACTTCCCCCACGAACGAATACCGGATAGTCTTCATCTCTAAAGAAAGAGACGTGCTTTTTATTACCAGGGAACTTTTTACCGGTCTTAAAGTCATACCAAATACCTTCGGGTACAAAGAAACGATGAATTGTCCGGTTCATAATCGGATCCTTCTTAGTTAATATTGGTGCCACCATCATTTCGTCTCCAAAATAGTATTGGTTCCTGTAACTTTCATCATCGTATACCCATGGCACATCATAATAAAGTGGCTGTATCAAAGGTTTACCCGTAATCGAATATTGATAACTTGCCGTATATAGATAAGGAATTAGGCGATGCCGCAACCTCAAATAGTCATCGACTACACTTAAAGTCTTAATATCCCAACGCCATGGTTCTCTTTTATAATATTTTCCTCTTGCTGAATGGAACCTCAAAATTGGGCTAAAAACACCTAATTGAACGTATCTAATATATAATTCCGGGTCTTCAATTCCACCATGGTTACCACCAATATCATGACTCCACCATGATACCCCTTGATTAGCTGCACTTTGATTTAACATTGGAATTTGTCGTAGAGTCTCCCACGTAGACTCCGTTTTTCCAGAATATAACACCGGGTATCTATGCGGAGCAATCATTGCAGGACGTGCTAATAACATACCTCTTTTAGCAGGAGTCCTTCCGACATCTAAGAATTGGTAATGATTAAGCATCCATAAGGCCTGTGTCCCTTTTTCCGTATTATCGAAATCATTCCAGAAAAAGTCGACACCTTTGGCTTCTAGGCCATGTAAAAATAACTTCATATAGACATCCATAAACGTAGGATTAAATGGATCAAATGGTATAACGTTATTATTTTTTACGTTGAGGTAACCTGCAGCCTGTGTATAAAATGCTTCATAAGGAAATATTCCTTGACCAGGATCAACTTGTACCCCTACTCTAATATTCATATCGTGTAACGCCTTAATGGTATCCTCAGGCTTAGGGAAAAACTTTGGATTAAAGGTAAAACCACTCTTTAAAGCGGTAATCTTCCCACTCTTGTCTTGGACTTCTCTTAAATGCCAATCTTTATCTAGTAAGATAACTGAGATTGGAATATCGTGAAACTCAAAGTTTTTCGCCACTTCTAAAAGACTTTCGTCATTATAATCGGTATTTCTACTCCACCAGTTTCCTAAAGCATAACGTGGAATAAATGGAGGTTGACCGGTCAAACGGAAATAGTCCTGTAAGCAAAGCCGAAAATCATTTTTATAGACAAAGAGATAGATATCCATATTTTTTTCTTTGCGAGCAGAAAGAGTTCCATCAGGATTAAACAAAAGACTATCACTATCATCAAAAGAGACAAAGCCATCTAAAGAATAGAGTCCTTTATAAGGAATATGATTTCGTTTAGCCCCATCAAAAGAAGTAAAAACTCCACGATAGTTTCTTGCTTCCGCATGTTGATAGTACCAAATCTTATCAGTACCCGCAACTGTCACTTTCAAGTGATTCATTGGAACCACTTTACCAGCATCAAAACTAGTTCCTTTTAAATATTCAAGTTCAAAGTATTTCGTTCTGATATATAAGTACTTCTCATCTTCTCTTGCTTCAAAAGGTACGACATCGAAATTTCTAAAAAGAGCGAATTGGCTTGGAGCATCATAAAAAATACCATTAGGACTATATTCTAATCGTACTAAATGTTCCGTTAAAACGGTAATTCTATAAGTATTTCCCACGAGCATAGATTGACCATTGGAAACACCATTACGCATATTTATTTGAAATTGTTTTCCTAAATCGTACATACCCTTCACCCTTTTATTCTTACTCTACTATATCATAACATAAAATAAGGGATGCCGCAACGACCAAAAGAAAAAACTGGTGCAAAAAATTTAGAAGGATAAAATATTATTTATTGGTTTAAATAATCGATTACTATTTATTTTATTTCACCCCAAACTATAAACAACTGGTTTCTTACATAGATTAAATTTAAATATGGTTAAAAAGTTATTACTTTCCAACGTAACAGCTTTAAATATTTTAAAATTACTATACAAAATATTAATTGCTTTTTTTGATATATTTTTTTGTATTTCTGCAGAAAACTCTGCAGAACTCTGCAGAGTTTTCTGCAGAATTTTATTTAGCAATCCAAACGGATTTTGTGTCAGAACCAACATTTTTAATTAAATCATTTTTCCTTAAATAGGTAAATGATGTTCTTACTTTATTATTTTTTTCTAAATCCTCATTCATTTTTAAATAACGTTATTTTATCCTTATCATAAGATAATTTATAAGGTCTAAAAGAATAATCAGGATAATTACCTAGAAAAGTAAACGACGAAAATAACTTTCTTTGTAAACAATAACTATCTGCATGTGAACTATGCCCCAAAAAAGAATTCCAACAAATCAAAACTTGATGAATATCAAAATCCTCTGATTCACTCAGACTATTCCAGATTTTAATCTTTTTCTTAATCTTAGCAACACTTCTTTTTCTTATTAAACGATGAGTTTCAAACACCCTATAACCACAAAAATCAATTCCCCTTTTACTGGGGAAATAGCAACTTTTAGGATTTAACTCCAGTTTTAATTCCCTACATAAAAAGTCTTGTATAGTACTAAATATTCTTTTAGCATCTTCTTTTGAAGGAACCAAAAGAACAAAATCATCCATGTAACGCAAATAATACTTTATATGTAGTTTATGTTTAACAAAATAGTCAAATTCATTTAAATAAATATTAGCAAAATATTGCGAAGTATAATTTCCGATAGGAATACCTACTTTACCATTACTATTCTCAAAAATTAATTGATGTGTAAAAGAAAGAAGTTCATCATCTTTGATAAACCTTTTCAAAATACCATACAATATATCTAAATCAATCGAATAAAAGAAATGGTGAATATCACCCTTAATAACATAATATGAACCATACCTTCTATTCATAATACGCATATATTTTTGCAAGTTAGTTGATGCCAAATGAACTCCTCTATTATCAATACAAGCATAAGTATCTTTAATAAACCGTGGAATGATATAAGGTTTAATAAATTCTCCAATATACCACTGTAACACAATACGATCTTTATAAGGCAAAGCCAATATTTCCCTTCTTTTAGGTTCATAAATAGTAAAATGATAATATGGATTCAAATGATACGTACCACTTTTAATACGATAAACTAAATCCATTAAATTTGTTTCCAAGTCTAATTCAAAAGCAAGAATTTCTTTATTCAATTTTTTATGCTTGCAGGTCCTTAAATAAGCATTATAAAAGCAAGTATAATTAAGTCGCGATTTCATTGTTACTTTTAGGCTTTTTGGCACGAAACTATCCAACCTCCTAACAAGTTACCAAGATGAAAAAGTTTTTTGCACCAAGCATTGTAATTTCTATTATTAATATATTTTTTACGATAAGAAATTCGTGCCAAAGCCTTAATAAATTTTAATTGTACATCCAATTCATTTAAATAATGTATCTTTTCTTTTTTATTATAGAGACGATATGCTAGCAAAATATCCTTTAAGCCATCGTAAAGTGCTTCACGAACATCAGCACTAAGTCCATGACGTTCACCCTTTGGATACTTTAGCAATAAATTTGTTACATAAAAAATCAAATCTAAGTACTGCTTATAAATAAGCAACCCTTCAACACCATCAACTTTTTTCTCTTTTACTTCAACCATTTCATTACTATTCATGATTACATTTCTCCTTTAATTCAACTAATATTTGAAAAGCCTCCATTGGACTTATTCTATAAATGTCTAATTGCGATAAATACTTACGTAAATCATCTGACGAAACATAATTTGTAGACCTTTTTGTTTTTTCTTCACTTTCAATAATTTGATAAATAATCTTCTTATCATCTAACATTTGTTTATATTTTGAAAGTGCATTTTTAGGAAAACCACACTTCATAATCTCTTTATTAAAAGGTAACTCTTTTAAAGAAAGAAAAGAAGACATATCATGAGAATCTTTATCTAAAAACAAATAAAAAGCCCCACATTCAAACAAATAATAACAATCTTGATTTTCATTTTTTAAATTCTTATACTTCTCATATATATAACTCATATAATATAACCTCCAAATCGAGTAGAGAAAACTTTTCAATTAATTCTTAAATACTTTTCCCTCTCACACCACCATACGTACCGTTCGGTAT
>CANQDB010000078.1 GCA_947591175.1 uncultured Bacilli bacterium | reverse complement strand
ATGTCTTATTTGGAGCTAAATGAAAATATGAAACAATATGCTACAGTTCAAGAGTATTTACTCAAACGTACTCAAAATGTTTTTGTGACTCTTCCACATTATCTTACAGAAACAACTTCTTTGGAAACTTTTCAAGAGTTTATAAAAAGACGTTATCCTCAACTGTGTTACTATTATAGTGCTTATGCTTTGATGGGGTTGGAGCCTAATGATTTATTGGTACGTGGAATAGTTGAACCATTTCAAAGTGAAACCTATCCTTATGCTCATGGTTGGGTAGTATTTTCTTATCAAGGTGAGAGATACGTCTATGATTCTGAGCTACCTACAGTGTTACCACAATCGTTGTATAAACAATATCGAGATCCTAAAATTACTTATCAAGAACCACTTGCAAATATTTTGACCTATTATACGAAAGAAGAAAATTGTATGCTTATCGATGGCAATGACTATTATATTCGCTCTTTTTTGGACGATTATCAAACAAAAATTGATGACACCCATTTAGTAACAGTTTTAGAGTATAGTAAGCTCACACTTTCTGAAGATAAACAAAGAGTAAAACGTTTTATTGCGGATTACAATAGACCATTTTTCCTTGACAAATAAAGGTTTTACTTTTATAATATGAGTCACTTTAGAGGGGTGAATTTTGTGGATTATCAAATTTCTAAAAGTCTTGTTTTTGGCTTTATTATGCAAAAAGAAAAAGTGTTTCCAAATTATTCAGATGTTTTTAAAATAAGAGATGTTGTTTTTTGTTTGGAAGCAAACGATGGAGAGCGTTATCATTATTTAGTTCTAAATGGTGAATATCAAAATCAAGATGTTCCTTCAATACTAGAGATGAAAAAAGAAGATCATTTTGTTTTGATTATTCAAAAGTTGGAGTCTTTATTAGAGAATTTAGAAATAAATGAAGATAATTATAATTTTGAATTTATTAGGGATAGTTTGCTAGAAAAGGTCTATTCTAAATTTTATTGGTACTCTTTTTCGAAAAAACAATTTAATGTTATTAAGGATAAAAAAACTATTCAAGCTATTATAGATTCTGAACGCTTTGATCAAGATGATGAAGAGGTAGAAGAAATTAGTCTAGATTCATTTGGTGACTTTTTAGATGAAAAAGATTATGTGACAGATCCTGCCGTGGGACGTGATGCGGAGCTCCATCAGTTGATTATTGCATTATTATCCCAGGAAAAATCGGCTTTGTTAGTTGGCCCTCCAGGAGTAGGAAAGACAGCTTTAGTCGAAGGCTTTGCTTATCGCTTACAAAGGGGAGAACTACCTAAGGCTTTAGCAAATTATCGAATTTTAAAAGTTAATATTTCTAGACTATTAAGTGGTACTCGTTATCGTGGTGATTTTGAAGAAAAAGTAGAGAACTTATTTTATGCTTTACAAGAAAATCCCAATGTTTTACTTTTTATAGATGAACTTCATACAGCTATAGGAGCAGGTAGTAGTACTTCTTCCAATTTAGATTTTGCAAATATTTTGAAACCATATTTGGACAGGGGTCAATTTAAAGTAATTGGGGCTACGACTGAAAAAGAATATAATTTATATATTGATCAAGATCCAGCTTTAAAGAGAAGATTTAAGAAGATTGATGTCAAGGAACCAAATGAATATACTTTAAGATTTATATTTTCTTCAGTGATGGATAAATTAGCTAAAAAAACAAGTCTTATAGTACCTTTTGATGACGAAGATAAAGATTTGGTGTTTACTTATCTTTTGAGAGTTACGGAAAAAGCTAGAAGAGTTTACGACGATATGCTCTTTAATCCAGATTTAGCTCTATCGATTATGGATACTGCTTTTGCTTGTGCTTTAGCCTCTAATCAAAAAACAATTGAAATTGAAAATTTTGGCGAGGCTATGCGTCTTGAAAATAGAATTTATCCTACCACACGTAATCTTTTAGCTAATGAACTATTGGTTCAATATGATGATTTACAACAAGAAAAAGAACCGAGACCATCGATTGTTATAGAAAAGCCAAAACAGAAAGTTATTTTGTTTGATCAGTTGACTTAGGTAAATATTTACTCTTGTCTATTAGTTGACACTTTTTAGTTTAAAACGCGTGTCTAATTATGTTGTTTTGTGTTACACTTAAAATGGTGAAGATATATGGTTGTAGAAAACATGACTTTTAGGGAATTAGACCGCAAATGGTTTTTGTTAGAAAAAGTAAAAGATATAAAACGCATGAATCATCTATTTCATTTAAAGAATAAAAAGTATCCTATCCTAGTTTACAGTTATATCGATCATGAATTTGGTTTATCTTTACGAATTTTAGGACCTATAGAAGTGGAAGAGGGAAAAGCATTTTTAAATAAGAAAAGGCTTGATAAGAGATTAGATATAGTTCGTTATAGTGAAATGGAAAAGTTAGAATTGACACCAGTTGATTCTAAAGTTGCTGAGCAAATTGAAAATGCTATTCAAGTAATCGAAGAAATGGATTCTTATTATGCTCCATACGAAGCGATTAAAAGTACGAGGGAAGACGAAAAATTAGATAGTTTTCGGGATGAAGTAGTACCTGACAATATAAAGTTTTTAATGATAACACCAGATCATAAGAAAGAATTCTTAGAAGGCAAAATTGAAGATTATGATTCAGAGAAAGGATATTATCATTGTGTACTTTTGAAAGAGCCAAAGCAAGATTTTAATCTAAAAGAAGGAGACAAAGTCGTTTTAAAATATGTCGATAGACCTAATTATCAAGGACTGGCTTTTATAAAAAAATGTGCTAAAGAAGAATCTCGTTAAGAGGTTCTTTATTTTTGCATAAAAATTTTTTTCTTTTCTCATTATGTAGGTAGAGAAAGGAGATATTATGGCACGTCACAAGGTGGAAATCAGTGGCGTGAATACAGCGGATATTAAAGTTTTATCGAATGATGAAATGATGGAGTTATTTAAAAAAATGCATAATGGGGATCCATTTGCAAGAAATGATTTAGTGCAAGGTAATTTGAAATTGGTGTTAAGTATAATCCATCGGTTTATGCATAGGGAAGATAATATGGATGATTTGTTTCAAGTGGGGTGTATCGGTTTACTTAAAGCGATAGATAATTTTGATTTATCTCATGAGGTCAAGTTTTCAACTTATGCTGTACCTATGATTTTAGGAGAAGTCAAACGTTATTTACGTGACAGTAGTAGTGTAAGAGTCAGTCGCTCGTTAAGGGATTTGGCTTATAAAACAATTCGGGTTAAAGAAGAAATGGTACTCGATTTAGGAAGAGAACCGACAATTGAAGAACTATCTAAAAAATTAAATGTCGATTCCTTCGATGTCATGACGGCTTTGGATTCTTTAAGGGATCCTATCAGTATGTTTGAACCGATCTATAATGACGGAGGAGATACCATTTATTTATATGATCAAATCGAAGATAAAAGGTTACAAGAACATAATATGGATATTAGAATGGCTGTCGAAAATGCTATTCAAAGGTTATCTTCGAGGGAACAATTTATAATAGATCAACGTTTTGTAGTGGGAAAAACCCAAATGGAAATTGCTAACGAACTGGGAATTAGTCAAGCCCAAATATCGCGACTTGAAAAAAATGCGATTGCATCTGTTAAAAAACATTTAAAATAATGTCGTATTAAGTCGAAATATTTCATAATATTAAGTAGGTGAAGTATTATGCGTTTATCGGATTTACAAAATAAAAATGTGGTTAATATAAGTGATGGGAGAAATATTGGAAGCATCGTCGATGTAAAAATCGATCAAGAGAAAGGTAGTATTATTTCGTTCGTCTTAGAACCGAGTCGTAATTTTTTGTCATTTTTAAATAGAGGCGAAGATACAGAAATCAAATGGGATGCAATTACGAAAATCGGAGAAGACGTCATTTTGGTAAAAATAACTTTATAAAAATAGTAAAACCCAGTATAATACTCCTAGAGGTTTTAATTGATGAAAAAAGAATTATTGTCTCCTGCTGGGGATATGAAATCACTTTATCAAGCAGTCGCTCATTTAGCCGATGCTGTTTATATTTCAGGAAAAGACTTTGGGGCTCGGAAGTTTGCTCCAAATTTTTCGCGTTTAGAAATAAAAGAAGCAGTTGGTTACTGTCATCTATATGGAGTACGTCTTTACGTTACCGTGAATACTCTTATTCACGACTCTGAAATATCCTCAGTAATGGACTATATTTCCTATCTTTACGAAGTAGGAGTCGATGCTCTAATCATGCAAGATTTAGGAATTATCAAGTTAGTCCGCGAAACTTATCCTGATTTTGAAATCCATGCTTCGACTCAATTACATAATCATAATAAGAGAGATTTAGAGTTATTAAAATCACTCGGTGTAAAAAGATGTGTTTTAGCAAGAGAGTTATCGATCGATGAGATTAAAGAGTTAGGAAATATAATTGAACTTGAAATGTTTATCCACGGGGCTCTTTGTATCTCTTATTCGGGACAATGCTTATTCAGTAGTTTTCTACTAGATCGAAGTGGCAATCGTGGAGAGTGCGCAGGATTCTGTCGTCTTCCCTATACTTTAGTTGAAGATGGTAAGAAAATTGAATCCAAAGATAAGTACCTTTTATCGCCAAAGGAGTTAAATACCCTTTCGCGAATAGATGAACTTCTAAAATTACCCAATGTCACTAGTTTTAAAATAGAAGGTCGGATGAAAAGTCCAGGATACGTTGGTTTTGTGACTTCACTTTATAGAAAATTAATCGATAGTACTGATAAATTTATTTCGGAAGAAGATAATAAGAATTTAGCAGTTCTATATAATCGTAAGTTTACGGAAGGGTATCTTTTTAACAAAACCAAAGAAGAACTAATGAATCCAGTAAGTCCTAATCATATTGGTATACCTTTGGGACAAGTTATCTCTTTTGATAAAAAGTATATAAAAATTAAACTTACAGAATCCCTCCATCAAGAAGATGGTATTCGTTTTGCTAATCAAGAGGGAATGATTGTTAATTTCCTTTATGATAAAGATGGAAAACTTATTTCAAGTGCTACCAAAGGAATGATTGTTTCAGTTTTAAATAAAGTTAATTTAAAGGAACTTGGTTTGGTTAGAAAAACTTTGGATAGCGTCCTTTTAAAGAATTTAGAAAATCTTCCTAAGAGAACTATACCGATTACTGGAAAACTTGTAGCCCAAATAGGTAAACCTCTAAGACTCGAAGTAAGTGATGAAAAAAGTACTATCTCTTTAGAAGGGGCAATCGTGGAAGTTGCTAAAACTTCACCAACTTCAAAGGAAAGGTTAACATCACAAGTAATGAAAACAAACGATACGCCTTTTGTATTTACTGATTTATCAGTAATTCTTGATAATGTTTTTGTCCCTATTAAAGAAATAAACGAGTTAAGAAGAAAAACTCTTTTGTCCTTGATAGAAAAGCGCCTTATATTTTCACGAGAAATTGTTCCTTTCGAAAAATTAAAGGTCCCAACTATTAAAAATGTGTCACCTCATATTTCGTGTTTAGTTAGAAATCGTGAACAGTACGAAGTAGTAAAGAAACTAGGTATTAAGACTATCTATGTTACTGATAGTAAGTTATATGAAGAGGTTAAAAACGAAGGAGATATCTATCTAAGAACCTCGCGAGTTATTAAAGACTACCCAAATTATAAAAATGAAAAGCTATTAATTGGCGAAATTGGTGGCCTCTCTTTAGCAAAGGAAAACGAAGTTCACACGGATTACTTTTGTCATGCCTATAACCATGAAAGTACGTATTTCTTTTTAAGTAAAGGTGTCAAAAGTGTAACTTTATCAGTTGAGTTAAAGAAAGAAGAGGTAGGGGAACTACTCACTAGTTTTAAACAAGAATACGACTTTATTCCTCCAACCGAAGTCATCGTTTATGGTCGAATCGAATTAATGATAATGAAACATTGTCTTGTTAGTACACTTTTAAAAGAAAAGCCTTGTTCTCTTTGTAAAAAGCACAAATATAGTCTCGAAGATCGTAACCAAAAGAGATACCCGCTACAGATGGAATGCCCTTATACCCATATATTTCATCATGAGGTAGTTAATCATCTCGAAGATATTTCATATTATATTGATAAAGGTGTATCAACTTTTAGAATCGAACTTTTCGATGAAACAGAAGAAGAGATTAAAAAACTTGTAACAAACTTACGCTTGTCAATTTGACAGGTGTTTTTTTAATTTACTTGACTGGGGGGGGTATGCTTGACTTATAATGTATATATACTAGAGGGAAAGAATATTCACATAAAGTGAAACTTTTATGTAGATGCAAAAAGTGCAAAGATAAAACTACACTTGTCAACTTGACAGGTGTTTTTATCAATTTTGCTTGACTGGGGGGGGGTATGTTTAGTTTATAATAGAATTAACATA
>CANQDB010000077.1 GCA_947591175.1 uncultured Bacilli bacterium | reverse complement strand
AGTATTGAAGGCATTAGTCATTAGTAAATTTATATAAATTTAATCTTATTCATCCCGAATGAGATTGTGGTACAAGCTGCAATCAAAGAAAAACAAGATAAATAATATTATTAAAAGTGAATATAATATTAATGTATACTATTTGACATTTTCATAAAAATAAGTATATTAACATCGTACTTGAAAAGGTACGAAAATGTTTCTCGCTTCTGGGTGGTTAGCGAGTAATAAGTAATCCCGGTTGAAAATATAGACTACTTCATCAATTGAATGAAGTTTTCTTTTGCTCTAGATGTTCAATGTTAACTAAAATAAAACAAAAAATTTATATTAGTCCAATTTTTGGTAATAGTGGTAAAAATTGTCAACAAGATAAACCCTTAAATTATTGATACCAATTCTTTAAAATGTTAAATTTGTATTAGAAAAGAAGGATGGAGATATTTATGGGAAGATATTTAGCTGCAGGAATACCGGCATTTATTTACATTTATGGAAAAAGCGAAAAAATCGATAAGTCGTGCTTGAAAAAGTTTAATCAAAAATTAGCCAAATACATTAGCTTAGACTTGTATGAACATTTTGATGACACTACTGGATATGTATATATTTTAAAGAACATTACCAAAGAAGATATATATAAAACATTACATGAATTCAAAAATGAAACAGAGTTAGATCCAATTTTTTTCTCTTTAGAAGATTCCTTGGATTACGAAAAAATATTATCTCATAATTATAAATTTGAATTGGCTTATGGTTATGAGAGATATAATAGTAGGTGCAATGGGGTTTTAATAAACGACGAATTTTTTAATTTGATTCTGGTTTTTATGATGAAGTTTGGTTGTATAGAAATTGCGCTCTAACTGGCTATTATGATTATGATGTAAAAATATCGATAAAGTACTTAACTATTTGGCAAGACTTTGAAAAAATCGATACTGAAGATGAAACTAATTTATTGGCGCTTTTAAATAAACTAAAAATAAAAAGTTTCAAAAACACCTCCAATTTAACAAAGTCGATATTATTCTATATTATGGGATAGAATATGGTTTGGTACTGCTTTTGATTGATGTACAATTGGATAGGTAAAAAAGTTTAATATTTTTTGTAAGTGGACCATTTAAAAAGAATATTTGGTATTTACTCATTAAAGAAAGCGCTTTCGAAAACACTTTACGAAGATAACAAAACTCGATATAATAGGCATAGATGTTATCTTATCCTAGAAAGGGGCATTCTGAATGATAGTTCCATTTATTTTTCTACTTCACGATTATGCTGAAAAAGAAACTTTTTTTGATATTTTCTATAAATATTGTACATTTTGCAAAAAATACAAAATGCCAATAATTGTTCAAGAAAGAGTTATTAAAAATCTAAATTGTTATACGGAAAAAAACAAGTCTATTGAGATGTTAGGAGAAATAAAATCACTTGATAAATATATTATTCCTGATAATGCAGTTGAAAAAATCACGAAAAAATATGATTCTTATGAAAAAGCATGTCTTAGTATAATGACTAAAAGAGATAAAAACTTAGAATCAACAATTGAAACGGCAATTGGGTATATAGAAAAACAAGAACATATTGAAGCCATAATGACTTTGACAGGTTTTCCTAGTCTTGAATATATTGCTCAAAAACATCATATTAAAGTTATATACATGGGAAATGGACCTATTAGTTTTCTCAATTACAACACACAACTTGGATATTTTCAATTTACCAACAAGTTTAAAAATGAGAATACTTTAAAATACTTTGAAGAGTTTAAAAAACAGAAACATCTTCTTTTTAGTCGTGAAGAATTGTTGGCTTTATTTTTAAACAAAGAAAATATCGATCAAATAAGATACTTGTATACGAAACAACATGAGATTGAGCATGATTTGGATTCACCTTGTGAAGGAGAAATTAACCTTGATAAAATAAGTTTCTTAACTTTTTATTGTTACACTCCATATGATTTAATATTTGATCTAGACTATATAAGATGGCGCTTGACGAATCCTACCATAAATGAAGTATATGATTATAATTTTACTTATATTATAAAAAAGAGAAATATTAATATTGAGGTTTTATCAAATATGAAGAACATAAACAGATTAAAATATATATTAGAAAAACGTGGTGATTTATCAAATGCACAAATTAAAGAAACAATATGTCAAGTAGAAAATAATTTACCTAATGAATTAAATTTTGAAATAAAAAAAAGTAAACTTTTAAAAATGTTTCCAACAAAAAAATTAAAAAGAATTATTTTAAATAAATCAAAATTCAGTAACAAGATGGGAACTCTTTTTTTGAGACCATTGAAAGTTTACCAATATTGTCAAGCAACTGAAAAAACAGATATAGCACCAACTTTGTATACTGAAAATAAAATGGCTATAAACATAGATTGCCCAGATATTGATTTGAAAAATTTAAACCTTATATTAGACAAAATCTTATTTCCTTTTGATTTATACTTAAATAAAAAAGTTAAAATCAAGAAAGATCTCTATTTAAATGAAATTTACTATAATAATTTATTCAAAAAGCCACAAAAAATAAAAGATTATAATTATATCGTTAACATAAGAGATTTAAACGATATAAGTTTTTTCTCGCTGGGATTTTTTGAATCAGTACTAACTATCTTAACCAATGGGACAAGTTGTTTTATTAATGCTAGTAGAAAATGTGATGAATATAATTCTGAGTTTTTATACAATCAAGATAAAACAATTGAAAGGCTAGCTTTAGATCATAACCTTAATTTGTTTGATTTATATAATAATTACAAAATTCAAGTGAGTAAAAATTTTATCTTTAACACAGCGATTTTTAATGATGCAGACATTTCATTACTTACAAATTTATCGTGGAAAGATACAAACCAAATGTTACTTTTTAGATACTTGTATATAGTGGCTAACAATCCATTAAAACTTAATTATAATGACTATTGTTTTCAACAAGAACAAACATCAATCAATATCGTCGATTATTTTTCTATAAGTCAAAGTAGTCTGTATAATAAATTAAAAAACTACGATACAATTACATTTGATATTTTTGACACCTTGGTTACTAGAACTATTCTTAATCCAGATGATATTTTTGAAATTATCGAAGAGCAATCACCAATAAAATTTAAGCAAAGTTTTAGAGAACTTAGAAAACAAGCTGAAGTTAACGCTCGTCAAAAATTAAAAAGAGACGTCAACTTGGATGATATTTATTTAGAATTTGGCAAAATTAATAACCTTTCAGAAAATCAAATAGAGCAAATAAAGAATCTAGAAATTGCTACCGAAATAGAACACATTATCCCAAGGCAAGATATGATCAATCTGTATAATACTCTTTATAAGGCAAAAAATATTGATATAATTTCAGATATGTATTTACCTAAAAGTGTCATCACAAAAATACTTGAGAAATGCAAAATCAAAGGGTATAGAAGATTGCTTATATCTTGTGAGGAAAACAAGCGAAAAGATAATGGAGAACTATGGGATTTTTATTTTAAAAATAATATTGAAAAGACTATTCACATCGGTGATAATTATTATTCTGATTATTTAAAAGTTTTAAGCTTTGGCAGGGAAGCAATTAAGATTTTAACTAGTAATGAATTTCTGAATAATTATTATGTTCCCAATTTACAAAATATAAACGATAGTATTGCATATGGATATTTATATCACAAGTTTATCTTCAACTCACCGTTTATCACCAAAGAAGAAATAGAAAACAATTTAAAATTATATGGTCAATATTTTTTAGCTCCTATTTTTGCAACTTTCTTTGATTGGTTTCAAAAAGAAAATTCATCAAATTATATAATGTTTGTGTCAAGAGAAGGGTATTATCTTCAAAAAATATATAATAGATATTGCCAACTTTTGAATGTTTCTGAAGTTGAAAATACTTATTTTCTTACATCTCGTCGAGCCTCTTCTCTAGCGTCATGTAAAAACATTGATGATTTGCTTGAATTGCTTGATTTAGGATACGAAGGGTCGATTTTTGGACTATTTAAAAACAGATATAATTTTTTGCTATCAAAAGAATATGAGGATAAAGAGATTTTTCTACCGAACGATAAAAATAAAAAAATGCTTATTCCGCTAGTTAAGAAATACGCAAAAGATATTCTTGATATGGCCGCTATAGAAAACCAAAACTATCTAAAGTATATAAAAGAAACTATTCCTAATTTAGATAAAAAGAAATTATGCATAGTTGATCTTGGATACTCAGGAACAACACAGTACTACTTATCGAAAATGCTAGATATACCTATTGAAGGATATTACTTTGCTCTTACAAATAATTTGAAACCTCAAAAATTAGGCTGCAAAATAGTTGGCTGTTTTAATAAGAATGATGATAAAAAATACGACGAAGATAACTATTTATATAAAAAATCTTTATTTTTAGAATCATTTTTATCATCACCAGATGGTCAATTAATAAATTTTGACAATGATGGGAATCCAACTTTTTGTGATGGAAGATTTAATAAATCGCGAATTAAATATCTAGATGAAATATATTCTAGTATTTTAACTGGAATGGAAAACATCTGTCAGACTGACAAAATAAACTTTAGCCTAAATGTTATAAATAATCATTACGCATTTGTATGTGAATTTTTAAAAAAATGTCATGAAGATAGTTCACTTTCTAATATTTTGGTACTCGATGATAATTTTTCGCATGATGGAAAGGAATTAATTAACCTTCAAAAGATGTAGTATAATAAGTGGATCGATATATAAAAACTTGCCTTAAAAATAAAAATCCCTTATAATGAGAATGTAGCATGGCTTTATAAAATATATGATAATAAAATTAAGCTTTAAAAATTTATAACAAGGTTGTGATGGAAATGGAACAAAATAAAACATTAGTCGTTATTGTTTTAAATTATAATGATTCTCAAAATACAATTAGATATGTGTCGACAATAAAAAAATATAAATGTATTGATAAAATTATTGTAGTTGATAATAATTCACCAGATCAATCAATTGAAAAACTTAAGAGTTTAGCTGATAAAAAAGTAGACGTTATTAAAACAGAACAAAATAAAGGTTATGCCTATGGAAACAACTTTGCAATTAAGTATGCTACTGAAAAATATGGCAATTTCGAATATGTAGCCATTTCAAATCCGGATGTAGATGTTCCAGAAAAATCATATGAGGAATGCTTAAAATGTTTAAGAAGTGATAATAGTATTGCTATTGCTGCTCCTAGAATGTTTGACTTAAATGATAAACCACATCCTCTTTCTGGCTGGAAGTTAAGAACAATAAAAGGCGATACTATCGATTCCTCGATGTTTTTAACAAAATTGTATCATCAGTCACATATAGAAAAATACGATGAAGAATATCTTAATCAGAAAGAGGCTATAGTTGATTGTGTAGCGGGTTCTTTCTTTCTTATTAGACATGAAGTATTTAAAAAAGTAGGTTACTTCGATGAGAAAACTTTTCTTTACTTCGAAGAAGATATTTTAGGTAACAAGATCCACAAATTAGGCTATAAAAATGTAGTATTAAATAACTGTAAATTTAATCACTTTGAATCTGTAAGTGTAGATAAAAGTATGAATTATCGGAAGAAGTTTAAAAATCTTCAAAAAAGCAAAAGGTATTATCATAAAACCTATAATGATGAATCAAACAGGTGGTATCAAAGATGGAAAATACTTATTTTGGATATAGTAACTTTACTGGTTAAAATTAGTGACAGAATAAAATTAAGAAGAATTTTAATTAAGCTTGATCGTCTACTTGTTCTAGGCATTAAGTTTTTGGTCCTTATTATTCAAATACTACTATTCCCAATTACTTTCTTAACTAAGCAGTTGCGTAGAAAAAAAAGAGTTCTCTATTTTTCACTTGTTTCTTGGAAATGGATTAAACAAAGGCCTCATTTTGTAGCCCTAGAATTAGCCAAAGACAAGAATTATAAAGTAGACTATTGTTACTTAGGTATATATGATAGATACACGTCTCATACGAATAACGATGTTGTCGAAAATAAAATAGATAGTGATATAAAGCTTAAAATTAAGCCACTTAAGATAGTTCCTTGTGATACGATTCCTAAAATGACATTTAGTTACGTTTGGACACTTATAAGAACATCATTTTGGAATTATGATAAAATAATTATTACCCAACCAAATCAAATTGATTGTTTTTTTATGAAGGTTCAAAAATTAAAAAAAGTGCAGTTTTACTATGAAGCAATGGATAATTATGAAGCTTGGGAAAATAATGTTCCTAAGTACTTGGAAAGCCAGGGAAAACTAATTAATTGTTCTTCACATCTTATTGTTAGTTCAGAATCTTTAAAGAAAAAGATGATTAAAAAATATAATTTAGACGAA
>CANQDB010000076.1 GCA_947591175.1 uncultured Bacilli bacterium | reverse complement strand
AAATTCTTTTTAGCAATCGCTTTCGAATAATGTCCTTTATAGGCTTCGATTATGATATGTTTATTCTTAATAGCAACCAGAAAATCACTTCGTCTTGGTCTATCACTTGTCCTCATAGCATCATGTTCAGTCGAGGACACTTCCAAGTTTTCTAAAACATAATCATAAGGCATCTCTAAAATATTCGCTATTAAAGAAGCGAGATACTCTCTACAACCATCCATGATAGATTTAAAGCACACATCATAGATACCTGCTACTACCGCTTTACCTTTCCTTACTTCGTCCATTTTAGCATCTACTACTTTTTTTGTTATTTCATCTAACATCATATAAATTCTTCACCTCTATATATATCATTCGCAAAAAGTTGTTGATTGTCTTAAAATTTTTAAATTTTTTCATCAAAAAAAATCACTTTTCAGTGACTAATAACTATTCATGAAAGCAACTATGGCCGATAAACTCTCGCAAAATAGAGTCATCAGGAATATCTTCGGATGGAATTGGTAAGAATACCCGCAAGAAGTTTATCAAGCGCTTGGCTTCTTCGTAATATGGTGAAGTTGTCGGTACAGAATAAAGTAATGGTTCGACATAAGTTTTTAGAACTCCTAGTTCATAGATTAGAGCTGTATTGAAAGTGTAGTCTGCATCATCTTGGTAAGGAAAAATATACTTCTCTTCACCACTTCTTACTTTTTTCCATACTTTAAGGGTTTCTTCAACTTTGTAACCACGAGTTTTATTATCTCTTACAATTCTTCTTAAAAGGCGATTATCGGTTGTAGCAATTCTATTTTGATTATCTATACTTAAAGCCGTCAAAGGAGAAAGGTAAATCTTACATTTTTGATTTTTCGGAATATCTTTTAAAATGTTAGGGTTTAAGCCATGGATACCTTCGATTAAAAGTAATTCGTTAGCCCCAAGTTTAAGTGTGTTTTTATATTCTTTCATACCTAGTAAGAAGTTGAAAGTTGGAACTTTTACTTCTTCACCACGTAAAAGAGCAGCAATTTGTTGGTTCAATAGATCTAAATCTACGGCTTCTAAACATTCGAAATCAGGTTCACCATCCGCTCCAATTGGAGTTTCCGTCCGTTCTTTGAAGTAATCATCCATCGAAATAGGAATAGGGTTCATTCCAAAACTACGTAAGTACATTGATAGTTTTCTAGTCGTCGTCGTTTTACCGGAGGATGTCGGTCCAGCGATTAAAATAACTTTTATCTCATTTCGTCTTTGTTCAATATTGCGAGCAATCGTCAATAGTTTCTGATTTTGCAAAGTCTCATCGATACGAATAATATCACTAATTTGGCCTTGAGAAACTCTTTTGTTAAGTTCACCAACATTTTCAAGGTGCATTACTTTTTCCCATTCACGGTACTCTTTAAAGACTTGGAATACTTTTTCTCTATGTTCGTAAGGTTTAATACCATTTTCATAGTAAAGAGTTGGATAACGTAAAACAAATCCATGGTCGTTTAAAAAAGTTAACTCAAATGAAGATAATTGCTTAGTATTTACAGGCATCAAGCCATAAAAGTAACTGTAGAGATTTCCTAATTTATATAAAGTTACATAGGTGTTAGTATTATACTTCATAATCTCGGCTTTGGCTTTATCACCGATACTTTCGAAGTAGTTAATAGCATCCACCCTTGTAACGTTCAATTTATTAATAGGCATTTCACGGCTAACCATTTCTTGCATTTTTTGATAGAGCAAATTAACTTTTTCTTCGGTTAGTTCTTCACTTGATTCTAGATATAGTCCTTTATCAATCGAATGAAGAACACGGAAGGTGGAACTTTTGCCAAAGGTCTCTTTACCAGCACAAATAGTTAAAAAGATAAGACCATTCAAATAAATGCGATTAGATGAACGAGTTTTTAAGTCATAAAAAGAAATGACACTATTTTTTTGAACAGTTTCACTTAGTTCTTTATAAACTCCATCGACTTTGGCAATTAATATCGGATAGGTAAAATCTTTGGCATAAGGTTTGCTTAACTCTAAAAGGGAAGTACCTTTACTTACCTCTATTTCTTCATTATTGATTTTAACAGTTATGTTTTCAATCACATCTGTCACCCACTTATTTTATTCTATGCCTATTGTAGCACAAAAAATTAGGAAAAAAAAGAGGAGTTAGACGAGATGTCGAGTTTTGGCTTTTGTTTTTTGTATAATTTTTAAAGGAAAGTTCTACGATAGTATTAGGTGAAGAACATGAATTTAGTACCAATGGTTGTCGAAAAAGAAAGTAATGGGGAACGTAGTTATGATATTTTTTCGCGGTTATTAAAAAATAGAATTGTTTTATTGAGTGGGGAAATAAACGATGAGTCGGCAAATTTAATAGTGGCTCAATTACTTTATTTGGATTCGTTAAATCACGACGATATCTCGCTTTATATTAATTCTCCAGGAGGAGTTATTACAGCGGGAATGGCCATTTTAGATACGATGAATTTTATTAAAAGTGACGTATCGACTATTTGTGTCGGTATGGCTGCAAGTATGGCGGCATTTCTCTTGTCGTGTGGGAGCAAGGGTAAAAGGTTCTGTTTGCCGAATGCGGAAGTTATGATTCATCAACCTCTAGGAGGGGCTCAAGGTCAAGCAACGGAAATAAAGATTGCTGCCGAACATATTTTAAAGATGAAGAAGAAGTTAAACGAAATGCTTGCTAAAAATACAGGTAAGGATCTAGACCAAATCGAAAGAGATACAGAGCGAGATTATTTCTTGGATGCCAATGAAGCAAAGGAATATGGTCTAATAGATGAAATTATCGCTAAAAGATAATTAAAACGGAGCCTCTTAAAATGAGTTTCTCCGTTTTTTTATCTAGATTGCTATTACAGGTCGGAACCAATAATTAATTCCTGCTGAACCATTCCATCTACCAACAAAATATATCTGTTGTCTATTATTATTACTATGTAGTCCACCTCTTACAAACCATGGCGCTAGTTTGTCAGGAGTATCACAATAGTCGTTATACCAATTTGCTGTTTCTGATAGAGCATGTCCATAGCAAATTCCACCATTACATTCAGTTTCATGAAGAGAACAAGCAGTACTCGATAAATCTTTTGAATTATATGAATCATAATATTTTTTTGCTGGGATTTCTCGTCCGTTATACATTGTGTCATCATTTAAAAGCCCCGTAAAGCCAGAATTTTGTGATAAACTACTCCCACTCCGTGGATTTCCATCTGAATCAACTTGAACTCCCATTACATATTCATATGCTCCTCCAGCCATATCGTAGATACCATAGATATTTCCGGTTGTAGATGCTCCGTAACCTTTATCTGGAATATCATATGTAAATTGTTCGGTCATTGTACTTGAGTATGGAGAAGCATTACTCATTCCTGTCGTGAAATTTTCCGAGTTATTCATATATATTTCTTTGTTCGCGCCTTGATAATCATCGTTTCCTTGTTTTCCATATTTGCTTTGCGATAAATATGCAGCGGCTCCCCATTCGCTATTTTTTGTTAAATGAATATCATAATAATTGTTGTTAGAAAAGCCATAATATCTATAATTAGTAGTTTGCATCTTTCGGGTTACCTCAAAAGCTGTAGATATTCTAATCCCATTCCAACCAACTTTGTTAGGTTTTACTTCTAAATTTAAGTATTCAGAACACTATTATTTGCAGGACTACAACTTTTATCAGACGAAGCGGCAAATTTGGCAAACCATAATCCCTTTAATTCTTTGTCTCCAAAGGTAAAGGCTGGATGTAACATGTAGTTTCCACCAGTACTAGAACTTATCTTGTTTAGGAATTGTATTCCAATTGCTCCAGGTTGTTCTTTTGTTCCTCCGGCATAATTTGCAATATTTACATAATCGTATTCATATCTTGGTATCCAAGCCCATATGGTATTAATAGCATCCATTGGAAGTGGTGTATTATTTTTTATAGAATCTCCTACACTAAAGTCTAAGTCTACAAGAAGATTATTTTTGTCACTTAGTTCTTTGCCATTATAAATATCTTTTATTTCTTGTTCAGTCAAGACCTGTTTATATATTTGGGCTTTTGAATAGGTAATGTTAGCATAGCTATCATGGCCATTTGAATTTGGATTAGCACCTAAATTGAATGGCATAGTAGATACTTTCATATTAGAGGGATTTGCAAGAGTTTGGGAATCAAATAAAACACCATCTAAATATAGTTTTATACTACTTCCATCAAAAACCATTGCTATTTCATACCATTTGTTTGTATCGAATATTTTATTAAATGCTTTGGTATTATAATTCGTTCCATCGTGAACAGCAAATTGTATCTTCTTAGATGAAAGAAAAAATATAGACATTCCAGCACCCTCAGCATTCCCTATAATATAACCTACACCTGAATTTGGAAAATTTTCCACCTTAAATCTTATTACTGTCGAAAAAGTATTACCAAAATCAACATTTTCAAGTCCTAAATCAATATAGTCACCCATGCCATTGGTAGTAATTGTATTTCCACTTCTTACTTTATGGATTAACTTAGGATCTTTTAGATTTAATTCCGCCAACAAATTACTCTTGTCACTTAATTCCTTTCCAGCATATAAATCTTTTACTTCTTGAGCCGTTAGTACTTGTTTATAAATCTGAGCTTTTGAATATGTAATATTTGAAAATTGGTCAGACGGACCATTAGCAGGTCCTGGATTAGCTCCTAAATAAAATGACACTGGAGATACTTTCATAGTGATTGATTTTTCATAAGTAGTTGAATCAAATAAAACTCCATCTAAATATACTTTTATACTGCTTCCATCAAAGACCATAGTCATTTCGTACCACTTATTAGCCTCAATAGTACTCGTACTTGCTTTTTGTACATAATCTGTTCCATTATATATACCATAAAAAATGTTCTTAGATGGCAAGACCACTATGTATATACCAGCGGCCTCAGCATTCCCTATAATATAACCTCCGCCTGAAGTTGGGAAACTTTCTACTTTGAATCTTACAATTGTTGAAAACGTTTGTCCAAAGTCTACATTTTCAAGTCCTAAATCAATAAAATCATTAATTCCATCAGTCGTAATAGTGTTTCCATCTGAAATTGGTCCTTGGTCATATATGGCATTATTGTTTTTACCTGATACATCTCTTACTATACTTTGGTCTAAGGTTACAGCATTTCCCCACCATTGTTCTCCATAACTAAACCATTTTCCATATTTGTTTGCTTTTCTCCATACTTGATTATCTTCATCATAATATACTGGGATTAAGCCATCTGTTAATTCTGGTCGATTGGCTCCAACTGGATCTTCATAAACTTTTACATGGATTGTTCTAGTATTGCTTCCTATATTCCCATCTTTATCTATCGCAAAGTATTTTATTATATAATCTCCAAAACTCTTTGTATTATAACTTCCAAATACTAAGACTGGTAAACTCTCTCCTAATTCATCTCTTGCACTGGCTCCTTCATCGGTATAACTTTCTCCAACATATAGATTTACTTCTTCGTCACCTTCCAAAGTAACAACTGGAACTTTACTATTTACTTGAACTACATTTACAGTTCTTGCTGCTACTCCTTTGTTTCCTCTACTATCTAATAACTCATAATATATTACATATACTCCTTCTTTAGTAGTATCTACTTCCGTCGCTTCTTGATTCTTTATTCCATCAAAGTATTCGTATCTTTTTGTTACTTGTTCCTTTGTTAAACTATCAACATTATCACTTACACTCTCTACTCCAGGATCATTAAACTCTTCTCCCTTTGTAACATTCATTACTCTTTCACCATTTAGTTTGATTGTTGGTGCTATATAGTCTTCAAAGGCATACGCTTTAGATTCTTCGGCTATGACTTGGACTTTTCCTTTCCAAGTCTTTCCCATTGCTTCGTTTCCTGTTGCCTCATCTAACCATATTCTTAATTCATATGTATCTTTTTGTCCTTCATCTAAAGTTACATTATCTTTTATAACAAGGTCATTTAAGTTACTGATTGCACCTTCTTCACCTTGTTTCTTTAATTCATATCTTAAACTACTTCTATTTAAAGTATTACTTTCATCTTCTAATATACTTATTTGATACTTAGCCGTAATATCCCCCTTATTCTCAACGCTAAAATTGAAAGAATCTAAAGTAATACCTTCTTCATCTTTCATAGGATAAGCATTCTTTAAAGAAATAGCACCACTCTCTTCTTGAAAGACAACCCAAAATGTTCCTGTTACTAGTTGATTACTCTTTTGGCCTTCTCTTGAATACGTAAAAAAAGCATAACTTGTCCCAACTAGGACTAGTAACATTCCTAGAATTGATATAGACATAAAAAGCAGTTTCTTTTTATTCATTTTATCCATCAAAAAACACTTCCTATTCTATATCTATTATAAGCCAAACATACCCCCCCCCAGTCAAGCAAATTGACAAAA
>CANQDB010000075.1 GCA_947591175.1 uncultured Bacilli bacterium | reverse complement strand
AAATTAGTACACAAGAGTTTTGAAAAGGTCGTTAAAATTCTAGGTATGCATTTACATCCATTATTAGTAGGTCCTGCTGGATGTGGAAAAAACGTTATTTTGGAACAAGCCTCGGAGGCCTTAGGATTAGATTTCTACTATGTAAACGACGTTACCGAAGAACATAAAGTAATGGGCTTTGTCGACGCCAACGGACATTTCCAAACGACGCAGTTCTTTAAAGCCTTTACCGAAGGTGGCCTCATGATGATTGATGAATTAGATAACTCGCATCCATCCGCTTTACTTGCTATCAATGCTGCCCTTGGAACAGGTTTCCATCAATACTTAGCCTTTCCTGATGGAAAACTCTATCCGTGTCATAAAGACTTTTACTGTGCCGCGGCTGCCAATACTTATGGAACAGGAGCCGATATGATTTACTGTGGTCGTAGTGCTCTTGATGGAGCAAGCCTCAACCGTTTTGTTCCGATCTTTATCGATTACGACCAAGATCTTGAAAACCACTTAGTTCAAAATACAAAAATCTTACCTTTATACTGGAGTGTTCGTAAGTCTATTCAAGATAACAAAATAAGACACGTTGTTTCTACCCGTAACATCGTTAATGCGGACAAAATGTTTCAATCAGGTCTCTTTAACGAAGGTGATATCTTCGACTTGACTATTATTCAAAGTTTAACTGATGACGATTTACGCATTATCTTAAACGATCTAGTTAAAGGCCAAACCGATACCGTTAAAAATTCTTTCGTATATCACTTGCAAAGAACTAGAAATATTTCTTACCAAGAATACAACCAAAGAAATCCGCGGGAAGAAAGAGATCCATATGATGATTATTATGGTCCTTACGGAAGATATGGGTGATTTTTATGTATCGTGATATTAATAAAATCTTTTATAAGGATTCGATCGTCTATGTTAAAAAGTTTAATAATCTAGATCACTTTTTAGAAGAAGTAATCGACTGTAATGGAATAAATCCTATTTTTTCATCGAAATCAAGTACGAATGGTGATAAAAGTTTTACTGGGACGGATTCTTATGAAGAAGCATGGAACCTTTGTCGTTTCACTATGAACCAAGGCTTTAGTCAATTCTATCAAAAGTTCCAATCCTTAAAATATAAAATGTCTTTTGAAGAAAAGAAAGAAGATGTCTATAGTGTCGTAGGATACGTTCCAAATGTTCCTCGATATTTACTAGGAATTCCCACTAATATGCGTAGTTATAGAAATCTTCAAGCAAATGAAACTATAAGTATCTATATGAACATGGCTTATTCTTGCTATCAAACACATTCCCAAATTGAAAATAGGGGAGTCTTAGTTTTAAATCTTATTTCTTTCCTAGAAAATAAAGGTTACCATATAAACTTATTTACTTATGATTTCAGTGAATGCGAAAATGAAAAAATCTTAATGATTGTCCCTATAAAAACGAAAGATGAAAAACTAAATATTAAAAAGGCTTACTTTCCGTTAGTGCATCCCTCTTTCTTACGAAGATTACTCTTTCGGGCGGAAGAAAAGATGCCAGTAAAAAATCGAATGTGGAATCATGGTTATGGTTGTCCAGTTGAATATCGGAAGGCTATTGATTTTTTTGAGTACGATAGCCAGGATTTTAGTCAAGAAAAAACACTTTATATTTCGACCCCTAATGAAATAGGTATCAATGGTGCTAATATCGATGAAGATTTTGAAGCCTTTATCGAAGCCTTAAATACTTATTATCAAAAAAGTGAAGAACGAAGAAAACAAAAAGAAAAACAAAAACATTTTTAAGGAGGTATATTTTATGGATAAAGATATTTGGAAAGATTTAACTGATGCTAAAACGCCAACGATAATTGAGACTAGAAAACATCCTCTAACAAAGGGAAACTTAATGGACTACATGACTAGAACTCCAACCGAAGATATAAATGCTGGAACTTTCCTCGATTATTTTGATAGGCAAACAATCGATAAACCTCTTCCGGGTACTGAAAATTATTTATCTCATGCCCTCTTTGATATGTATTTTAAAGAAGAGAAGATCATGGCCATGTTTCAATTTATCTTCGATTACATTTCACCTTGGATGGTTTCCGAAAAACATGGACTAAACTACTTAATGGCTCTTTTTAATCGATCTCAACCATTATCAAAAAAAAGTATAATAAATATTCTTAACCAAGCTAAAGAAATAGGAGTTGACTTTTCAAGTCGTGATTATGAATGGAATACTCTTTTGCATTGGGCTTTGGTAGGTAATGGCTCTAACTTTAAGATAACTGATATATATCCTTATTTAGATAAAGATTTTTATATCAAAAAGGGTTCCCCTGCATCCTATGAATGTGGTTTTTTTAGTACCAATAAGCAAGACTTTAATTGTTATGATTTACCAATATTTTTAATTGGATATTTATATAAAACGGAAGTAATCTCTCATGATTTTGACTTCTATTTGGATTATTTAATGGCTGAAGATTTTGAGGAATGTGCCAAACATTATGATAAATGGAAGATATCCACTGAAGATGGTTACCTCTTTCGCATATTTAACAGCCCAATGAACTGGTATTCTCGTAATTTGTTAATACGTCTTGGTCTAGATTTTAAACCTATTGAACTTGACTTTGATTATGATTTGGAATATATAAAATTTGCAAGATCAATTCCTGTACTCAGGCCAAAACAGTTAGCCAAAATAGGAAGTTATAAACCCAAAAAAGATAAATAATAGTCTCTTCTTGACGTCAAGGAAGAGGCTTTTTTCATAATTCGCGCCTTTTCGACATAACTTGACAAAATTAGATGATAATTGCTGTTTCTTTTTGTTAGTATTTCGTGTATAATGATAAATACGTGGTAGTAAGGTAGTAGGAAAGGAATAGGGTATGAAAAAGATTAAACTACTGATGATTGACGACAATGTCGATCTCGTCACGATGACAAAGGAGTACTTTAAAAATCATGCATCAATTGAGTTTGCACTTGAAGCATATGATGGCATGGAAGGGTTAAGACTAATCGAAGAAAAACAGGATGAATACGATATCATAATACTCGATTTAGTAATGCCTAAGAAAGATGGAATTTCGGTTCTCGAAGAGATGCGGAAGAAAAGTATCGATAAGAAAGTTATCGTTCTAACTTCTTACAATGCCCCAGAGATGATTCGTAAAGTTTCGGAGTTGGGTGCTAGTTACTTTATCTTAAAACCTTTTGAACTGGCTGAAATTGAATGCAAAATCTTAGATTGTGCGAAGATCAAAGACTTTAATAGTAAAGCCATCGATGTCTACCATAACAACTTGCAAATATCGATTACTAAAATATTACACGAGTTGGGAGTTCCTTCTCATATTAAAGGATACCAATATATTAGGGAAGGAATAATCATCCTTTATGAACACCCAGAGATAATAGGTGGTATCACGAAAGAACTTTATCCTGATATTGCCAAGAAGTATGATACGACGGTATCTCGTGTTGAAAGAGCTATCCGTCACGCTATCGAAGTTAGTTGGAATCGTGGCAATTGGCAACTTATGGAAGATATTTTCGGTCACAGTGTCGATATCGATAAGGCAAAACCTACTAATTCGGAATTTATCGTTACAGTTGCCGATAAACTACGACTCGAATTTCATAAACAAGGTTCATTTCAAGACTAGCAGTAATGGTCTTTTTATTTTGACAAAAATGGACTAATTGTGATATGTTTAATTTGGGTATAAGAGAAGGGAGTTTTGGAAATGAAGTCAATTGATGAACGTAAAAGAGTATTATATGATAAGAAAGTGAGTAAGGTTCAACAGGAACTAGAGACCTTAAAACAAGATTTAATGGATGCTCTTTATCTATCGGATTGTTTAAAGGATAGTGAACTTTATTCACAATTAACAAGTGAAGATGCTTATGAACTTTTATGTGGCTTATATTTTAGAGTTCCAGGGCAAAGGCCAGCAGTATCTAAAGAAATAAAAGAGGAAGTTGTCAAGATAGAAGAAACTAATCAAAATCCAGTAAAGGTTTTGAATATAGGCCGCCCAGTAACAATTCTTTGTGAAAGGAAATAGAACTAATTTTTCTTGCTTTTTAAGTAAAAATATGTTACAATGAGACACGTAATTACGGGGTGGTAGGTAATGAAAAATTTTCAAGCAAGAAAAGCTTTGTATGAAATGCATGTGGTAAAATTTAATTTGCTTAAGTCACAATTAGCCAATGAAATAAAAGATATCATGCATATTATTAGTACTACTGATGGCTTAGAGAAAGAACTTATGAGAGCCGTTGATGAAGATTATGGTAAATTAGTAGATTTATACTGTGAATTAGAAGATATTCCTGATCGACCTTCAGAGGAAATAATAAGTGAATTAAAAGATGCCGACAAGGGTATTCTTCCTGAACCAAGCAAAGTTTATAGTAAAAAAGCAAAATAGTTTGAAAGAGGCAAAAAAATGCTTCTTTTTTTATACCAAGTGAAACTTTTTATAATTTTTAGACATTGCCTTGACTATTGTTTTAGCATATATTATACTTTAACTATAGTAAAATTGTTGGGAGGTAACGATTTATGGAACGAAAAATAATGAATGACTTACTTCGCTGGAAAAGGGATGATAACCGTCGCCCTTTACTAATCTATGGTGCTAAACAAGTAGGAAAGACCTATACAGTTTTAGATTTTGCCTCACGAGAATACAAAACTTGTGCCTACTTCAATAGCGAGAATAACTTTGAACTTTTAGAAATGCTAAAGAAAGAAAGTAGCCTCGACAAAATAATTTTAAAACTTTCGATGATGGCTGGCGAACAAATTTTAAAACAAGATAGCCTGATTATTTTCGATAACGTCGAGGATATGGAAGTTGTTCGCACTGCTAAACGCTTTGCTAAAGAGCAAAACGCATATCACATCATTTTACTTACCTCGTCTAAAGAAAACCTAACGAAGTTTAAATCAGAAGAATTACAATTTAAGTACATGTTTGCCCTCGACTTCGAAGAATACCTAAGGGCTATCAAACAAGAGCAATTAATTGATTTCATCAAAGAATCATATAAGAACAACAAACCGATGCCTTTCCATAACATTGCTCTAGACTATTATGAAAACTTTTTAATAACTGGAGGCTATCCTGAAGCAGTTGAGACATCTATCAAAGAAGAAAACTTTAATACTCTAGAGAGTGTTCATCAAAAAATAATTGACCTCTATCCTAAAGAATTTTTAAGACAAAATCAACTTATCGATATGACTAGAGCGATGGAAGTTTTTAAAATACTTCCTTACCAGTTAGTAAAACCTAATAAAAAGTTTCAATATGGCCTAATGCGTTCTGGTAGTAGGGCTAAAGAGTATGCATCATCTATCGATTACTTAAGCAACAATAACTATGTTAACCGGAGTTTTAGAATTACGGAAGTGAAGTCTCCATTAAGTAAAAATAAAGATGTCGATAGTTTTAAACTTTATCCTACTGATACTGGAGTCTTATTCCATATGCTTCATTTAAGTAAATTACGTTTTTTAGCCGATGAAAGATTCAAGTACATTCTTTATGAGAATGCTCTTGCCAGTAGTATCCTAGCTTGTGGCTACAGTCTTTATTACTATCAATCCGAAGGTAAAGCTGAAATCTCTTTCGTTGTTCAAACGAGAAATGGAAAAATAATTCCAATCGAACTCGTCAATAAAAATGTTGCCAAAGCGAAATCGTTAACTTTATTTATGAATAAGTTTGATATTAAAGAAGCAATCCGCGTGACCGAAGATAACTTTGCTTTGAAAAAAGGCATAAAGTATGTCCCAGTATATGCCACATTCTGTTTTAAAGAAAATCTATAAGGAGGAATACCTATGATTAAATTAGTTTTAGTAAGACATGGTCAAAGTGTTTGGAATTTAGAAAATCGTTTTACAGGTTGGACCGATGTTGGTTTAAGTGAACAAGGAGTAAAAGAAGCAATCGAGGCTGGCGAAGTGTTAAAAGAAAAAGGTTTTACTTTTGATATGGCTTTTACCTCGGTTTTAAAAAGAGCGACGGATACTCTAGACTACGTTTTGAAAGAGTTAGGTGAAGAAAATATTCCTATTCATTATAGTTGGCGACTTAATGAAAGACACTACGGAGCTCTTCAAGGCTTAAATAAAGATGAAACAAGGCAAAAATATGGTGAAGAACAAGTTCATTTATGGCGAAGAAGTGCCGAAGTAAGGCCACCTGCTCTAACTAAAGATGACGAACGTTATCCAGGGCACGACCCAAAATATAAAGATTTAACTGAAGATGAACTTCCATTAACCGAAAACTTAGTTGATACTATTAAAAGAGTAGTGGTGTACTGGGAATCGGATATTAAAAAAGAAATAGCCGCGAACAAAAAAGTCATTATTGTTGCCCATGGTAACAGTTTAAGAGGCTTAATCAAATATTTGGATGAATTATCCGACGAAGAAGTAATGAATCTCGAACTTGAAACAGGAAATCCAATTTGTTACGAATTAGACGATAATTTAAAACCAATTAAGCACTATTATTTGAAATAATAAAGAATCTCTCATACTGAATGAGGGACTTTTTTAATGTGTGCCAAAAAATTCTATACACTAAAAATGCGTATATATAGATTTGCACGCTAATTTGACAAGGTTTTAGCGAATTAATTGTCCAAAATTTTATTCCAATTCCTCTATTGCTAGCATGAACCCAAATGATATTCTTTAAAATCTTGCCAAGCAATT